>CAZXHW010000083.1:0-14968 GCA_964639915.1 uncultured Heliomicrobium sp. | reverse complement strand
TTACAAGAGTCACATTACCCCTATTCGGCTGGTTGCAGTTGGCGGGTGCATAAAAAGACTTGCGGCTAGCGTGGATATTTTCAAAAATTGTGACACCCCTCCTTGCTGTAATTGTTTGTGGTGGGAAGCTCATAGCAAACCCGTCATATCGCCACACGATGAGTGCGTCCAGTGCACTAATGTTCCACAGATAAAGATGCTTTTCACTCAAAGCTGCCCCTGCATCCGGGTGAAAATGCAGAAGGTGTGGCTGGCAATGGCTTGCAACATCGCGTTCTGGCTGCATAATCTGTGTTTCACTGACAACAGCCCAATTCAAAGGAAATAGACGGTCCACCCTTTGCCAATGAAAAAACTGAAGATTTGTTATCACGGAAATTGTTTTGACGGAGCGTCATCAGCCGCCGTTTTTTCGCGCTTTTACGAAGAAAAGATCAACACAGGATGGGCGCGCGGGTATCAACCGATGATGCATCGCGCCGGGGCTTTGTTCGACGAATCCATTTTTGATGGCGACGAAAACGCCATCGTGGATTTCAAATACTGCCCGTCGGAAAAACTGACCTGGTGGTTCGACCATCACAAAAGCGCGTTTCTATCCGCCGATGACGAAGAGCATTTCAAATCGGACAAGCGCGGCACGAAGTTCGTGGATGCCAGCTACAAATCCTGCACCAAGTTCATTGCCGACATCGCCGAACAGAAATTCGGCTTTGACCAACAGCCCGTGGCGGAGCTGATTCATTGGGCGAACAAGATTGACGGCGCGCTGTACGAATCGCCCGCCGAACCTGTGGAAATGAAAGCCGATGCGTTCAAGCTGGGTCTGGTGATTGAAAACACGCGTGACCAGCAAGTCATCGAACGCATCATCACCGACCTGCAAAGCAAACCCATGAGCGAAGTCGCGCGGCTGGCGTATGTCGCCGAACGCATTGCGCCGCTGCACGAACGGCATTTGCGCTCGATGGAAATCATCAAGGACGCTGCGCGGGTGACTGGGCCGGTGATTTTCTTCGACGTGGTCGGACATGATATGGAAGGCTACAGCAAATTCATTCCGTATTACCTGCACCCCGAAGTGACTTACAGCGTCAGCGTTAGCCAGTCTTCGTTCCGGTCAAAGATTTCGGTCGGCTCGAATCCTTGGGCGCCGCGTCCGCGAACGCATGACCTGGCGGCAATCTGTGAACGCTTCGGCGGCGGCGGGCATGCGGTCGTCGCGGCAATCTCGCTGGCGCCGGAAGAGCTTGAGACGGCAAGAAAGATCGCGGCTGAAATTGTTGAAGAGTTGCAAAAGTAGTTGGATATGCATGAGCAACCATCAGAGAAAATCACTATCGAATTTACCAAACAGGAAGCTCTGGTACTGTTCGAAATGCTGGTGAATTTTCTGGATGGTGATCAGCTACTTGTCCGCGATGACGCGGAACGAGCGGCTTTGTGGCAGCTCGAAGGCTTATTGGAAAAACATTTGGTTGAGCCATTTCTGGAAAACTATTCGGATTTGGTGAAGGCCGCAAAAGAAGATTTGATTGCGAGGTACATTGGCAAAGAAGAAGTCAAAAAAAGTAGTTGAAGTTTCGCCAGAACAGCATTTGGAAATCCGCTCGACGCCGCGCAAGGAGATGAATCTGGTTTCGCTAGACACCTTTGCGTACGAACATCCCGGCAAACGGATCGAAATAGATTTCACCATTCCGGAATTCACGGCGATCTGTCCGTTCAGCGACTTTCCGGATTTCGCGACGCTTCAGTTGCGCTATGTGCCGAACCAGCGCTGCATCGAATTGAAATCGCTTAAGCTGTACATCAATTCGTTCCGCGAAGTGAAGATCTTCCACGAACACGTGGTGAATGTGATCCGGGATGATTTCGTCGCGGCGTGCGATCCGCTGGAATTTCACCTGGAAGGCGATTTCAATGTGCGTGGCAACATCAAAACCGTCGTCCGCACCAGTTACGTGAAGCCGGAAAAGACGCGAAAAGGGAAGAACTAAGGCTGAACAGGAATCGTACTCAGAGCCAGCCGCTGGAAGGCGGACCGACAAACATTCCCAAGGAGACCCAAAATGTATTGCCCGAAATGCGCTACGCAGGCTGTTCCCGGACAACGGTTTTGCCGCAGTTGCGGAACCAATCTAGGCGTGATTCTGGACGCGGTAGAAGGCAAACAGCCTGGGCCGATAGATTTTGAACTTCTGAAAAGCAATCTGCGGGAACTTGGATCAAACCTTCGCGCGGGTTTTGAACAAGCCAGTTCAGGTTTCAAAAACACCAAGAAGCTTGACCAAAATCCGCAAGCCGTACAGATGGGACAGCCGGGCAATTTCCCTCCCCCGCAAGTTGTGATGGCTGACCTGACGCGCGATTTGAAAAGCTCCATCAAACACGAAGTCAAAAGAGGATTGAACAAAGTCCGCGCTGCCAATACGCGCAAACACAGTTTGCAGCAGGCGGCGCTTTCGGTTTTCAGCGGCGCGGCGTGGATGATTGTTTGGCATAAATTGCTGGATCAAGCACTCGGTTCAGGTTTGCTGACAAGTCTGGAGCAACTGATTCAGCAAAAAAGCGATGCGCCGATTGTCGGATTGGTGCCTGTCTTCCACATGGTTTGGCTGCTTGGGCTTATTCCTGTGGCCAAAGGGGTGGCGCACTTGATCAACGGCATCTTTTTCGCGCCGAAACTTGAAGAATTAGACGCTGAAGAACCAATCGTTCAGCAACAGCCGGGCTACTACTATCCGGCGAATTACCCCACGCCTGTTTCCGCCGTACCTCCCGCCAGCCACATCGCCGCCAGTACAACCAACGAACTGAATGAAAAAATCAATAACGCTTCTGCGCAAAGCGTGACTGAAGACCAGACGCTTCGATTTGGAGCCAAGGAAGCGCAATGAACACGGGCGGCGAAGCACAGAAAGAATCGCCATTCGCATGCAACATGCTGGCTTTGGATGCGGAACAGCGGAAACGACACGAAGTCTTGGTTCACAGCCTGCGCGATTGGCATTCGGAAATTCGAGAATTGCCAAACGGATATGCCTTTCGGTTTTCAAGCGACGCAAAGATGATTCAAGATTTGGCAGATTTTATTGCCAACGAGCGGCTTTGCTGTCCGTTTTTTGATTTCGAGCTAAAACTTGAAAGGGAAAATGGCCCGTTGTGGCTTGGCATTACAGGGCGCGAAGGCGTAAAGCCGTTTATCCGAATGGAATTTGGTATTTGACCGAACGCCTGTTGTCGAAATTTCACAGTATTCACACTTTCCAGCCTTTTTTCAGCTTTCCAAAAAACATTCACCGTTTGAATCTAGCGCGGATTGTTTTAGACTACGTGCGATTTGGGGACGGTTCTTTGGCCACGCCAGAACTGATACAGCCAATTATGCAAGCTTTAGACTTCAATGAGCTGAAGGAACATCAATGACTTTCTGTACAAACTGTGGCAAAAAACTGACTGCGGGCGCGGCAAAGTGCGACGCTTGTGGAGCGAGTTTAGTCGCCACAAAACTGACACCGCCAGAAGCCCTATCTCACGACACCGCCGTTTCAAAGACCGATAATCTGAAAACACGAATCACGCCAACCACTGGCTCCGGTGAGTTAGGAAGCGCAACCGGTCCGTCGCTTACGCTTGGACTGCAAGTCGGGCGTGTGCTCGGAGGAAGGTATCAGCTTGAAGTTTGCATTGGCAGTGGAGGAATGGGTGAAATCTATCGCGCTCGGCGATTGCATATTGGCGACACTGTGGCCGTCAAAGTTTTGCGACCCGATGTGATTGAAAACGAAAAGACCCGGCAGCGTTTTTACCGTGAAGCGCGCGCCGCTGCTATGCTGCATCATCCTAACGCAGTCGTCATTCACGATTTTGGCGAAGACACGGACGGCACGGCTTACATTGTCATGGAGCTTTTGACCGGCAACAGCCTGCGCCAGGTCCTTGTAAAAGACGGCACCATCGAACCCAAACGCGTTTACGGCATTATCCGGCAAGCTTGCGCGGCCCTGGATGCCGGTCATCGCAACGGAATCGTTCATCGAGACATCAAGCCGGATAACATTTATTTGCTGGATACAAACGACGACAGCGATCACATCAAGATTCTGGATTTCGGCATTGCCAAACTAAACGACAAGGCGCTGGATACGTTGAGCGTTGAAGAGCAACGGCTGACCAACGTCGGAACCATCATCGGCACGCCGCATTACATGTCACCCGAACAGTGCCAGGGCGAAGAAGCCGATGCGCGATCAGATATTTACAGCCTGGGTGTCGTGCTTTACGAAATGCTGACTGGCGTTGTGCCGTTTTTGGCCAAGACGCCGACCGGCGTGGCGATCAAACATGTTACGGAACCTCCGCGCGCATTGCGGGAACTCAATCCTGTCGTTAGTCCGGCGATTGAATCCGTCGTGCTGCGCGCGTTGGATAAAAGTCCCAGCGCCCGTCCACAAACTGCGGTTGAACTTGCCCGCGAATTTGAAAGCGCGCTGCGCCGTGAAGGAAATTACGAAGGTTCGACAGAACTGTTTACCAAAACCGGTGAGCGAAAGTCTTCTGACACGCCAGTCCCTGATGCTCACGCGACGGAATTGTTACAACGCGCAAAAGATACTGGCAGTCAGCAACCAGTCGGTGCTCCGCCAAAAAGTTACGACACTGTCATTGCGCCTACACCACAGGGCACGGACGCTTTAAGCTCAGACGCCACCGATAAGCTTGCCGCTGGCGGAACCGAAGTGCTGCAAAATCCAAAGATGACTGCTCAGCAAAAGCCTGTTGCGGTTGATCTGAAGACGCAGGTCATTGACTCTTCCGAAGCGATTCCGTCGGAAGAGAAAAAGCCTGAAGCCAAGGCACCTGTTCAAGCTCCGCGCACAACCAAATTCGCTTCCGACGAAGAACCTGTGAAGGCGGATGCACCGGCAACGCCAGGCAAGAAAGCCGAACCTGTAAAGGTTGATTCCAAGGCAAAGCCGGACAAGAAAGTAGAAAAAGGCAAACCTGCCAAGTCTGAGCCGGAAAAGAAAACGCAAAATCCGGTTGCTGAAGTGAAGCCCACACCAGCCAGTGTTTCAACGGCATCCACTGTGAAACCTGCTGTTGCGCCGTCTTCGACGCAGACGAAATCGCGCGCTCCTTTGCTGATTGGTCTGGTTGTTTTACTTGCTGTTGTTGCCGGGTTGGGTGCTTGGCTAATTGGTGGCGGCAGTGAAAAATCCGAAACGCCTCCAACTGTAACAACACCTTCTCAAAACAGTTCAACGGGAACAGCGACAACTTCAGGGAATCCCCAATTTCCGCAGCAAGCTGCGCCCGAAGGAATGGTTTTCGCTATTGGCGGAGTCTTTCGCATTGGACGCGATGACGGAGAAGACAATGAACGCCCGGCCCGCGTTGTCACAGTCAAACAGTTCTATATTGATCGCACTGAAGTAACCAATCAGCAGTATCAAAAATTCATTGACGAAGCAGGCTATCCCGCTCCTCCGTCGTGGAATGGCAATCGTTTGCCAGCGGGCACTGAAAACTTTCCGGTCACGGATGTTTCCTGGGAAGATGCGAACGCTTATGCAAAATGGGCAGGGAAGCGGTTGCCGACAGAAGAGGAATGGGAATATGCCGCGCGCGGGTCAAACCTCAAAAACATTTACCCTTGGGGAGAGGATTGGCGCGATGATGCTGCTAACGTCATGAAAGATCAAAATGACAAGCGTCAATTAATGGAAGTTGGACAGTTTCAAAGCGGTGTCGGTCCGTTTGGCGCGGTGGATTTGATCGGGAATGCCTGGGAGTGGACTGCCAGCGATTATAAAGCGTATCCGGGGGGAACCGTTGAATTGCTGCCAGGGTTTAAGAATCTGAAAGTTATTCGTGGTGGTTCGTATCAAAGTCTGGCTGTCAAAACAACGGCTTCGTTGCGCAGAGGTTGGCCAGCCAGTCGAAACGATTGGCCTGGCAATCGAAAGCCCGAATACGGGCAAACTGGTTTTCGTTGTGCGATGGATTCGAAAAGCCAGTAGCCGCAAAATTGCAGATGCCCCGAAGGAATGAAGTATGAAAAGACGATTGCTCTCTATCCCTGCTATTTTTCTGGCCGTGTTTTTCACCTCCTCCATCAGTGGCCAATTCAGCGTTTATGCTCAAGGTGGCGATGCTCGTCTGAACGAACCCAAACCGACGCCGACTCCGAAGGGCGGCACAAAAACGACTGGCAAGCCTCCCGTTCCTGCTGCTCCGGTGACGCCGACCCTGGCGTTCGATCAGGAATCGAAAGGCAAACTTGATCCGCGCGGTTCTGAAAAAGAAGGCGGCAATCTGGTTGAAGATCACATCTTGAATGCCAAGAGCGAAGATTTGCTGGTGTTTCAGCTTCAAAGTGCGGAAACGAACTTGGGCCTGCAAATTCGTGACAAGGACAAAAACGAAATCGCTGTCAGCAAAGACGCGAAAACCGGAGAGTTTAAGATCAATTCGCCAAACGGCGGTTTGCCTGCCGATGGCGAATACCGCGTCCGCGTCATTGGAGCCACCAGCAAAACTGCAATTCCGTTTTCGCTGAAAGTTGTCCGCCTTGGATTAACGCAGAACGTTTATAACGAACGTTTCAATCAGATTGTCATCAACTACCGTGAAAGTGACCCGGCTTCGGTTGACGAAACACTGGCCAAGCTCGAAGAACTGACGAAAGCCGATAGCAGCAAAGCTGGCGCCTTCGAGTTTCTGGGCATCATGTACCTTTACAACAAATACGATATTGCCAAAGCCGAACAGGCAATGGATCAGGCGATCAGGCTGAACGGCGCGGCAGTCGTTAAAATCACGTTCGATGGTCAGTGGCGGCGAATGGCGAAGCTGAGATCAGGCAAGTTTGGGTGGGAAGATTCCCGCACCGGCTGGCTTCGCATCCGTCCCGGACAGGTGGATGTGACCGATCCGAGCAATAAAGTCCTGGCCACAGTGGCTGGAGCGCAAATCAAAGAGTTATCGAAAGTCCTGACCGCCAACAGCAACCTGATTACTGTGACAGGCGAGCGCCGCCAATTCATCTTTGAACCCGGCAGCGGCAAACAGGAAGAGGCCGATCTGGTCATCAAACTGGTTCAAACTCACGTTATGAAAAGGACGAATTGAGTTCGCAGTTCGCGGTTCCCTGTTCACAGTTTAAGTGAGCAAAGGGCTGCGAACTGTGGACTGCGAACTGTGAACTATGAATTTATGGGGAGGCCGATTTACCGGCGAAACCGACCGACACTTTGCGGCATTCAATGCCAGCTTCCGTTTTGACCGCCGATTGATCTTTGCCGATTTGCAAGCCTGCGCCGTGCACGCCAGAGCGTTGGGGCGAGCGGGCGTTTTACCACAGGCTGAAGTCGAATCCATTACACAAGGGTTGCAAAAAATCGGCGAACTGATTGCTGATCCTGCCTTTCTTGATCGCCCGGAATTTTCTTCAACAGAAGACGTTCACAGCTTTATCGAATCACGTCTGGTCGAATTGATAGGCCAGACTGGTTACAAGCTGCACACTGGGCGAAGCCGCAACGATCAGGTTGCCGTGGCTACGCGGCTGTTTCTTCGTGGCGAAATCGAACGGCTTGATGAAGTGATCCGCGACACGCAGCTTGCGCTGGTTGAACTGGCTGAAAAATACGAAAGTGATCCACTGCCCGGGTACACGCACCTGCAAAAAGCCCAACCGATTCTATTTGCCCATTTCCTGCTGGCTTACTTTCAAATGCTGTCACGCGACCGCGCGCGGCTTTCCGATGTCAAAAAACGTGTGAACGTGTTGCCGCTGGGATCGGGAGCGCTAGCCGGGACGAACTTTCCGGTTGACAGGGAATGGATGGCGGCAGAACTTGGCTTTGACGGTGTGACGCGGAATAGCCTGGATGCCGTCAGCGACCGCGATTACATCATTGAATTCGTTAGCTTTGCGGCCATGACAATGATGCATCTGTCGCGCCTGGCTGAAGATTTCATTATCTATTCCACTCAGGAATTCGGCTTCATCAAACTTGGCGATGCCATTTCCACCGGCAGCAGCCTGATGCCGCAAAAGAAAAATCCCGATTCGCTGGAATTGATTCGCGGAAAATCAGCCCGCGTCTTTGGACATCAAATGGCCATGCTGACAATGGCCAAAGGCTTGCCGTTGGCTTACAACAAGGATTTACAGGAGGACAAGGAAACGATTTTCGATACGATTGATACCTTGTCCGATAGTTTGCGTGTGACGGCGACAGTATTGCGCAATGTTGAATTGAACCGTGAGCGCGCGCGTAACGCCGCCATTCGGGACTATACCAACGCAACGGATTTGGCTGATTATCTGGTTCGCAAGGGGTTGGAGTTTCGCAAGGCTCACGACGTGATTGGCCGCATCGTCGTTTTCGCGATTGAGCAGGAAAAGGAACTTGACGAGTTAACTTTGGCCGAATGCCAGCAGTTTTCGCCGCTGTTTACCGAAGATTTGTTTGAAGCGATCTCCCTTGCCAATTCACTGGCAGGAAAAAAACAAATTGGCGGCACCGCCCCTGAGCAAGTCAAAAAAGAGCTGGCGCGTGCAAAAGTTGCATTGGGAATTAATTCAGTTTGACGTAGAAGCGAAAATTTCTGCCAAAATGTTCAAAGCCGACCAAAAGCAGGGAGCTATTTGGTCGGCTCTTTTGCTGCTGATGTCCTCACCCCATCAACAGTCAGATTGTGCGTATTTTTGCCACAGGGCAACATCACTGTCAAGTATAAAGTTAGAAATGCTGACACACTCGTAAGCCTCAACCGTGTAATTAATACGGTTTGACGGAAGGCGTTGGGCTTGTGTAAGATGCCAGCCGTTTGACGCCATAGCGCAAAAATCTTTTCAATTGCTGATTAATAACCGAAGGCTTCCTCCATTGCCTCTAACACCTTCGGATTCGCGTCACGAATAGATAAGCCGACTTAGCTCAGTTGGTAGAGCGACTGATTCGTAATCAGTAGGTCACCGGTTCAAATCCGGTAGTCGGCTCCACTTGCATCGCAGGATTGATGCTGCCCCAAGGCGAAAAAGCCAGCCCAGATAAAGCTTGGTGCTCTCCTGTTTAATGACATTCACACACCTACACACAAAATTTACGATAAAGCAGGTTAACGTGCGTTGATCGCTAGTAAATAACCATTTTCGGTTCTCGTGCTGCCCTAATACATCAAAAGGAGTTGTTGATCTATGTCTTTTATGAGGGCCTACCTTCGACTTTCACTCACTCGTTTTACTGGACATTCTAAGTTCATCACTTTCACCACTGTCGCCAGCCTGCTGGTTTGCGCGACCCTAATATCGTTATCTGGGTGGTCAAGCCTGGCTGCGAAGCGTTCATCGCTCACTGAGGGCGAGAATGGAAGCGGCATTACAAATACAGTCGCTTTTACGGAAAGAAAAGTCTCTACGGCCTTGCCGCCAACAATTCAGCAACAACCGGATCAAACTTGCACCGTCAGTTGCAATGCTACTGTTCCCGCAACGGGGGCTGCCAATACGGGGATCAGTTTTTCCGCATCGGCGACAACAACAGGTTGCTCGACATCGCCAACCTACGAATGGAATTTCGGCGATGGTTCGGCTCGCTCCAATCAACAAAACACAACGCACACCTATACTGCCGCTGGAACCTACAACTGGTCATTGACGACCAGCGTCAACAGCGGCTCAACGATGATTGACACGATCGCTGGTGGTTTGGGTGAAGGCAATCTTGCCACTCAATCGCCCTTTGGCATTCTGATTTCTGCTGCGCGCGATCCGCAAAATCGCGGTTTGTATGTCGTTGATGTAATTGGCGGTAATACTTTGATCCGCTTTATCAACACTTCAACTTCCGCAGTGACCATCGCAGGCAAAACAATTGCTCCCGGAACGGTTAGAGTCGTCGCGGGCGGCGGCACGGAACTTGGCGTGGGCATTCTGGGAACCACCGCTGATCTGGGAGCCGTTACGGGCCTGGATACTAGCGCCGACGGAAATTTGCTGTTCTTCAGCGCACAAATTGATCGTGAAGTGCGTGTGCTGAACGTGTCTTCCAGTGCGGTTACGGTTGCGGGAACTTCAGTAGCTCCAGGAAACATAGGTTTGCTGGCGGCGGGATTTGGCGAAGCCCTGAGCGGCATTGTCGTCAACAATTCCACCGGCGAAGTGTACGCGGCGGATGCAACGCCGGGAATCAACAAGATCTATAGAATCTCCACGGCGGGCGCACTGACGGCGGTGGCTGGAAATGGCGCAACCTCCAAACCGGAAGACGCTTTTTCCGGCGGTCAAGCATTGAATGTTCCGCTATTGCAGCCGCGTGCGGTGGAACTGGATAGCTCCAACCGCCTGGTGATCGCTGACACCGGCCACGGACGCGTAGTTCGTGTTGAAGCGAATGGCACCCTGACTTTGATCAATCAGTTTCCAGTGGCTGAAGGCACACCCAATCCATATCCGGTTGGACTGTGTAATCAAGGCAGCAACCTTTTCGTTACGCTTGGGAATCAACAGACGGTCGTTCGCTTGAGCGGCGGTTCGCCGGTGACTGTTGCCGGACAAACAGGTCAATCCTGTGATTATTCAGTTTCGAACTGTGGCGATGGCGGAACGGCAACCAATGCGCAATTTGGATTTGCGGGCAGCACGGGAAATCCGCCGCTGTCGGGAATTACCTGTGACAGCACAGGCGTTTTCATTTTGGACCAAGGCTTGACGGGCAGGGGCCGCATTCGATTCCTGAACACCTCCGGCAGTCCTGCGACAGTTGCTGGTGTCACGATCGCGCCCAACGCGGTTGATCGCATCGGCGGAAACGGATTGGCCACTCCCTACGATGGCGGGTTGGCCACCAGCGCGACTTTCAATTCACCTGTCGGCGTGGCGGTTGATGCGAACGGAAATCTGTGGGTCGCAGACCAAATTGGCGGCTTGCTCCGATTTGTCAATCGCGGCACCAGTTCGGTCAAGATTTTTGCTGGCACCGTGTCTGAACAAACCGTAGCGCCTGGCAACATTGTCACGGTGAACAAAAACGTGGGTTCCGGCGCAAGCGACGGTGTGCCGGTAATTCAAGCCGGATTTACGTATCCGCAAGGTTTGTTTATCACCAGCCAGGGAATTTACATGGTGGATTCTTTGGGCGGGCCGAAAGTGCCCCAGCAACCCAGCGGTCGCGGAACCAGCACGCTGCGGTTTATCAACACAACTGCTAACAATGTAACAATCTACCCTGGATCGTCTTCGCCGATCAGTGTCCCGGCTGGACAGGTCGCAAAAATCGCCGGTGGTGGCGAATCTACTGCAACCAATGGAGATGGTGGATTCGCATTGTTTGCGAAGTTTATTGGGATGTCAGACGTTGTCGTTGACTCCAACAACAACATCTTTGTCACGGACACAGGCCAAAACGCCGTTCGCAGGATCAACGGATCTACCGGAGTTGTCTCCAGCGTTTTGGGTGGCGGCAAGCAATACACTGGCTTGGGAATTGGTGCGGACAACCGGCTGTATGTTGCAAACTACACGGATGGAAGTGTGTTGCGCGAAAACTCGACCGGAAGCGCGACGTTTTCTGTTCTTGCTGGAGGGTTGAATAAAGCGCGCGACGTTGCAGTCGGGGCAGACGGTACGGCTTACGTAACGGTTGGCCCGGCCACGAGCGTGACGGCAAACAACCAGATTGTTCAAATCAGCGCTGCTGGAACTCCAACAGTGATTGCCGGAACGACTGCCGGATTCAGCGGAGATGGCGGCCCGGCAGCCAACGCACAAATCAACATTCAACCGTCGCCTCTGGTTGTTGGTAGCGGTACCACCAATCAATTGCCTGAAACGGTCAACATCATTGTCAGCTCAACTGGGGAAATCATTTTTGCTGACAGCGTCAACAATCGCATTCGCCGCATAAGTTCCGGCACAGTCGCTTGCACGAAAACCGGGACAATCACGATTACAGGCGACAATCCTGTTCCGACTTTGACCTCGTTAAGTCCTAACAATGCCCTGGTCGGCGGTGGTTCACTCACCTTGACGGTCAACGGCACAAACTTCGTTCCGACGTCTGTCGTTCGTTGGGGTGGAGCAAATCGCACAACGACATTCGTCAGCAACACGCAATTGACGGCAGCAATTCCGGCCAGCGATTTGGCTACTGCCGGAAATGTCAACATAACAGTTTTCAACCCGGCTCCGGTCGGAGGGACTTCCAACGCGCTGACATTCACCGTCAACCCGCCAAACCCCGTTCCGGCAATTACTTCACTATCGCCGAATTCAGCTGTTGAAGGCAGTGCCGGATTTACGCTGACCGTCAATGGTAGTGGGTTCGTCAATGGTTCGATTGTTCGTTGGGACGGGCAGCAAAGGGTGACAGAGTTCGTCAGTACCACTATGTTGCGGGCGCAAATTCTGGCTTCTGACTTGGTTGGACAAGGACAAGCCAGCATTACTGTTCTCAACAATCCTCCTGGTGGAGGCACGTCGAACGTTGCCTCTTTCAACATTACAGCCGGGCAAAATCCTGTGCCGACTCTGACCGGCATCAGTCCGGCCACGGCAAATGCTGGCGGGCCTGCCTTCACATTGACGGCGACTGGAACGAATTTCGTAGCCAGTTCAAAGGTTCGTTGGAGCGGGCAAGATTTGGCGACTGTATTTATCAGTCCAACCGTCTTGACTGCTACTGTTCCGGCAAATCTGATTGCTACCGGCGGCACAGCGCCTGTCACAGTCTTTACGCCTACGCCGGGCGGAGGTGTGACTTCGCCGCAAGCCTTCACAATTACGGGTGGAGTTCCTGCAGTTGCCAGCGTTTCGGCGGCTAGCTTCTTGGGGGCCGAACTAGCTCCGGAATCTATTGCGGCAGCTTTCAGTTCGGCGAGCCTGGCAACGGGGATTGCTATCGCTTCAACGGTTCCACTGCCGACAAATTTGCTTGGCACACGGGTCACCGTCAGAGACAGCGCGGGCACTACACGTGACGCAGGCTTGTTCTTTGTTGCGCCAGGGCAAATCAACTACCAGATTCCGCCTGGAACAGCCGCGGGTGCTGCCTCGGTCACTATAATTGTGAATAGCACTACGGTGGCAGCGGGGACAGTCACCATCGCCGGAGTTGCGCCTGGGTTGTTCAGCGCAAATGCCAGCGGTACAGGTGTTGCGGCCGCAGTCATCCTGCGCATCCGCAATGGTGTGCAAACGTTTGAACCAGTGTCTAACGGCCCAACCCCGATTGATATTGATCTGGGACCAGCTACAGACATCGTTTACCTGTTGCTGAACGGAACCGGGTTGCGCAACCGCACATCTGCCGGAAACATTTCCGTTACCCTTGGATCGCTCGCAGCAAGGCCATTGAATCCTGCGAACTTCGAAGACGCTTTTGCCGTCGCCGGGTTCGTAGGTCTCGATCAGGCCAACGTGCTGTTGCCGCGAACATTAGTTGGAGCCGGGCTGATCAACGTGTCGTTGACCGTTGACGGCAAGACTACAAACACGATCCAGGTGAAGATCAAGTAACAAACCGGCTCAACCCATAGAGCCAAAGCAGACAGGATCAACGGGATTATTTCAGGATTGGCAGAATTCGATTATCGGTTTTGCCAATCCCGGAAAATCCTCTTGATCCTGTCTTTCTTTTTGCCATCTGCTTGCTTCTTTCTTCCGGCAAATGAAATTTTCGTTGCCCGTCTCAGCCGACTCAGATTAAACTCCGAATCGCCTCTCAAGGCCCACAAGGTTGAATCAGCAACCTGCCTTGATCTCGTACCCCGCTCGAATCCTCATCCGACCCAAGACTTACCCGGTTCGAGCCATCTGCTGACATTATTCAAGTGGGAGATCACCAAACATCATGGCTATTTTTCAAGACATCCCTGTTACCGGAGGCGGCGAGACAATCCGCGCTGCTCAACGTGAAATCATTGCCCGCGCCAATGCCAACCATCTGACTGCCGACGGCTGGTCGCTGGCTGAACTTCGAACTACCGACAGTGATTTTGACTGGCTGCAAAGCTGGGCAAAGGTGCTGGACGATGAAACCGCTGGACGATGGCTGTTGCCCGGACAAACCGCGGCATTTTGGGGAAACCCGCAAACCCGCCGCGCAGGCATTGGCGTGCTGGTGATGTTGCTGGCCGCCGAGCAAAGACGCCGTGGCATGGTCAACGACACCGATTGGATTGTCGTTCTGTCATCCCTGTTCAACGACCAAACCCGCTCTTTGCTGTTCAAGGAAGGAAGTTTTGCGCCGCCGCTGATCGGCTCTATGAAAGAAGCCACGCTGCGTTTGCGGCTTCGTGCCAACGAAGGTTGGGACTCCTTTGCGGCGCAGCGAGAAAGCATTGCGCTACAAATTGGGCTGACCGAAGCCGATCTGCCGATACTGTTTCCAGAATGGCTAAAAACACGCGAGGTGCCGGTGCATATTCGTGCGCTGCTCGATCCGGTCAATGGAAGCGACAGTTTTTTGCACTTTTGGCAAAGCTGCCATGATTTTCTGCAAGGCTATGTTAACGAAACAGATTTGCGCGAAACGCTCGAAACCAGCGTTTGGGTTTTGCCGAGCTGGGTCAGCACCATCATTGCTACCTTGAAACCGCTGCGCGAGGAAACTTCAGAACCCGAACCCGCCGTCAAATCCGCTTCCACTGGCCCGCTGGTTCAAATTCCCAGCGAACCCGAAGACGTTTTCGGAGCCTTCATGCCTTACGGCGGCATCAAAACTATCATCCGCGCCACCTGCGCAATTCTGGAGCGCGCCGACAAACTCGGCCTTGGCGGCATTCCCTGGTCGCTCAGCGATCTGAAAATCACCGATTACGATTACGCCTGGCTACGCATTTGGGTCATGCGACTGGAACCGGAGACTGTCAACCTGATCGCCCAAACCGAACGAAACTTCAAAGCCGGAGAAGCCGAAATCAGCGTTCGAGCCGCTTTGGGAACAATGCTCGG
>CAZXHW010000082.1:0-14998 GCA_964639915.1 uncultured Heliomicrobium sp. | reverse complement strand
TCAAGGTCACCGCGCCTGTGCCAGCGACGGCGATTACGCCACCGCCACAGGTGTTGGAAGCGTTCGGCACGGCGGCGATCACGACACCAGGAGGCAATGAATCGGTGAGCGGCGCCGTCAGAGTGGTCGCAGTCTCGTTGGGATTGCCCAAAGTGATCGTGAGAGTCGAAACCCCGCCCGCATTTATTGTTGATGGGCTGAATGCCTTGCTGAGCGTGGGAGTACAAAACGCGGCGGAAACAGTGTTGGTATCCATTGTCACTGCGCCAGTTCGCGCCAAGGCTCTCCCCGACAAGGTGGTGCCGGTCGTTAGGGTGATGCTGGCGAGCGCCAGAATATCTCCCACGAACGCAGTACCTGTGCCAAGCGTCGCGGAACTGCCGACCTGCCAAAACGCATTACAATTTTGACCACCATTGATTACCTGCACAGTCGAGTTGCTGGCAGTTGTCAGCGTGCTCCCAATCTGGAATATGAAAACCGCTTCTGGGTCTCCCTGGGCATCAAGCGTGAGCGCTCCCGTCAACTGCGCCGATGTATTAAAACAATAGACGCCCGGCGCAAGCGTCAGCCCGCCCAAGTCCTGACCCGTCAGATTTGCGCCGCACGGCATGCCTGCAAGAGAATTATATGCAGTGGTAACATCAGCCTGAGCCTGCATCGCGACCGGGTCACCTGCGTGGATCGCCCCAACCACAACTCCCGGACCAAAGCCTGTAACGGCAGTTCCTGGCCACACACCCAGATCACCTGTAACGATGCTCGGACCGGTATTGGTTACCGTCGAGCCCGCCAGGACCGCGAAACGTTCTGCCGTCCCCAGTGATGGAGCAACAGCAGCGGGCGCGGCGATTGCGCTCATGTGACGGTAACGCGCGGCAGTATGGCCATAAAAAACTGCGGCGAATCCCACGCTGGCCAACAGAATAAAGGCAGCAACCAACAGCAGATGCCAGCCCTTGATGAATCTCAACGTTGAAGTGTTGAGTGTAGAAAAAGTTGTTTGTGTGTGTCGCATGTGAGAATCCTTCTGGGAAAGATGTGCCTTCAGTTGTTTTAGGTCAGTCAGTGAGAGAGCATTTCCTAAGAGAGCAGGCAAAGCTCTCCCTCAACGAGATGGGTAATCTCGCGACTTTGATGAATACAAAGGCCTTCCGCCGCCCTATGAATATGTTGAATGCGGAGCTATGACGAACTACTCATTGCCCAGTGAGTAAGCAATGAGGTGAGACCTGAACTTATATATCGAATTGAACTACTTGATGCTTCTGGCCGCCATTGAAATCGAACGGTAGCAACATGTAACTCATTGCGCCCAATGTAAAAGCAATGCCAATGAATCCTGTGTTACTCTCATGAGCCGGGTTATACCTTACGAAGCATGATATTACAACCTTATATTGCAATCTCATCTTTATACAAGTCTGTGCGTTATCGCACATATAACTAAGCAATTGATAAATTCCTCATTTGAGTAGTAGCTGAATGGATTGCTTGAATGATTTTGCTTCGCGGATGTAGGAGAAATGCTTGCTTCTGATGCCGTATTGATTCCTGTAACGTATCGCGTTCCAAACTCGAGTCCTGGCTAAGGAGTAAACGGGTGGAAGATTTTGCCCTCTGGCGCCTGATCTTCCACCCTGGAAGGGAGCAGAGTTTATCAATTGTACTTCTCTCCCCTACACAGAGTGACCATCCCCCCGACAATCACTCCGATCTCGTCATATCTCTTCACTCTAATAAATCCAACCCGATCTGGATTAAAATTTATCGCAGTCAAATCAAAAAGCTTAACTGAATTTCGTTACAACAATGCAATCAGACTTCCGTTAAAGCAGAAGCATCATAATAGTTATTGGCAGCGTATTCCGGATGTTCTACGAATAAGGTTGGAAGCGTTAATGCCGCCGTGCAGAAAGCTTCGTAAATATCTTTTCCAAAACCAATCACCAAGTCCTCATCTTGCTTGTAGCTGAGAATGACCTGATAACATTGCTGGCCGCCATTGATTTGGTAAACGAATAAGCTGGCTGACTCGCTTAGCTTTTTTTGGACTCTCTCACTAAGCTCTTCCAGGGCCACCCAGTTTTTTGTTGGAGTGAATTTGGCTGTGGCATCCAGGAAACCTGCATTGATTAACCCTACCCTTAACTTCTCATGGTGATAATGGTTCATTTAGCAGATTCCTTTGAACTGAAAGCATCGCGGGTGTAACCGCGCCCTATAATTTCAACAACCCTTTCCGCCATATTGAAAAATGTCAGCCCGAAGAAAAAGTAACATCAGATAGCTTCTGGACAGTCCAACTATTTAGTTGAACTTAAGATCAGAGGGGAATGGTATTGCCTTTATTGAACCTTTGTCAGTGCGCTATCACACACACAATTAAATACTTTACTTTATTGGCCAACATTGTCGGACATTTTAGGAATTATTACCTCGTGCAGGGAATCAAGCCGCACTGGTTCAAATCTTGGAGTTTGGCACCAACAATGCCCTCGGCGTTTCCAGTAACTTGGAGTAACTTCTCGCTGACTGCTTGCTTTATGAATGAGTAAATCAAGTGCGCAGAAGCCATCAGAAGATAGAACATCACAGCCACACCCTGTCCATGACAAACAGCCACTTTTTTTCTCAGCAAATGGTTCAATATTAGACAGCAAGTTATACCTAATTAGCCGATGATGCGGTTCCACCCTGAACCTATTACTGAATGGTTTGGCACTCAAAAGCTTTACATACAAATAGCCCCCGATAGTCACTGTTCGTTTCGGATAGAAAAATCTTTTCCGCACGGTTTCGATCTTTCTAAGTCCGGCTCTACCGATACATTGATCCAGATAATGTTTTTCAACCGGAGGTTGATATGAATTTTTATCCAAATCGCATCCTCTGCATCGAAGACGACGAAGCAACTTGTCATATGATGAAAGTCCTGCTGAAAACCTGGAACTACGAGGTCGTGGCGGCACAGACCGCCGCCGAAGGTTTCTTGCAGGTGCAAAGCGAGCAGTTCGCGTTGTGCTTGCTTGATACCAGTCTTCCGGATGAATCCGGCGTTGAGTTATGCAAGCGCATTTGTGAACTTGATGGACACGCTCCCATCCTGTTCATTTCCGGCCATGCCTACGAGACCGACAAAATACGCGGCTTACAAGCAGGGGCGCATTCCTATTTTACGAAGCCTGTGAATTTTGATTTGCTGAAAGAAACGATGGCGCGATTGATTGCGCAAGCACCGGCCGGGAGTTAACTGGTTGTTTGAAAGGTGGCCGCCTTGAATAGCAGATATTCACCCCAAAATTACACGATAAAACAGGAGACGTTATGACAAGCATCGAACGAGAGAAGAATGAGGCGATGGCACGCAAGGCGAAAGCGATTCGAGACATCTGGCTGCGCGAGCGGGAAGAAGCACTAGCGGTGCAAATTTCTGCCAATGCCAGTGTCAGAAGGGGCTGGAAGGAGTCGGACAACCTGGTGGAGGGAAAGTCAGTTAGAACGCCGCACGGGTTCAAGGAAGAGGCGGAAAATCGGATCGCAATAGGTGATTAAAAAGAGATGCATTCATGATTCAGCAGAAACCTGAAATTGATCTGTTCAAAGAACAGATGCGTGAATCGCTGCGACAGGAAACGCTCCATTCGCGCGCCATCACAATTAAGAAAAACGCCAACGTTTACACCTGTGGCGACAGTGACGAACTGATCTATTTTATTGAAAGCGGGCAGATCAAGCTGCTCATGAACTCACCAAATGGTAAAGAATGCTTGCTGGCCATTCTTGCGCCGGGAGATATTTTCGGCGAGCTGTGCCTTTCCAGGCTGGAAGCACGGCTGGAAACCGCAACGGCGATGGAAAGAACGGTCATAAAACAAATCCCTTGCCCCAAGTTCTTTGCGCGCTTAGGCCGCGACTCACTGCTCGAAGGCTTTGTGCAGTATCTGGCGGTGCGGATTGCCGACCAACAACAGGTGATTGCCAATCTGGTAACGGTGGATAGCGAACAGCGGCTGGGCCAAACGCTGTTAAATCTGGCGCGCACCCTGGGCAAAAAAGACCCGCGCAGCATCAGCATCGAGATGAAGATTACGCATGAAGAACTGTCGGAAATGGTGGGTACCATTCGGCCTCGGATCAGTGCGTTTATGCAACGATTTCGGAACCTGGGGCTGATCGAAACGAACGAAAATGGCTTCTTAATTATCAAAGAAACCAGGCTCAGCGGCTATCTTAAAGAGATTGCCTGAATCTGTTGGACTACCTCAATCGTGACGGATGCCGGTGAGTGCGCTGACGCCGCCCCATCAAGCGACGCTTGACGAGTTCAACCAATAGCAAATACGTGATTACCGTGCCCCCCAGAAAGAGGAAAAACATCGCCGGAAGCGGCGTGAATCCAAAGACTTCAGCCAATGGGGAAAACGGCAGCACGATCCCAACTATAACAATTAACACCGTCGTGATCGTTAGCGGCAAACTTGGGCGGCTGCGAAACGGATTGCCAGCAGTGCGGATGACGAACAGAACAAGCGTTTGCGTGGCCAGCGATTCGACAAACCAGCCGGTATGAAACAACGCTTCGGAAGCGTGAAAGATTTTCAGTAGCGCGTAAAACGTCAGAAAGTCGTAGATTGAACTGATCGGGCCGATGTAAAGCATAAATTGCCGGATCAGCTTGATGTCCCAGCGCCTGGGTTTGTCAATGTAAGATTCATCCACGTTGTCGGTGGGAATGGTGATCTGAGCCAGGTCGTAGAGGAAATTATTAAGCAGAATCTGCGTCGGCAGCATCGGCAGAAAAGGCAGGAACATTGCGGCGGCCGCCATGCTGAACATATTGCCGAAGTTGGAACTGGTGCCCATCAACAGATACTTCATGACATTGCCGAAGGCCTTGCGCCCTTCCAGAATGCCCTGATGAAGAACGCGCAGGCTGCGTTCCAGCAGAATGATTTCAGCCGCCTCCTTGGCAACGTCCACCGCCGTGGCCACAGAAATGCCAACATCTGCCGCATGCAGCGAAGGCGCGTCATTGATCCCATCACCCATATACCCAACGACATGACCGCGCCCTTTGAGCGCCAGAATAATGCGGTGTTTTTGCATCGGTGAGACGCGGGCAAACACAATCGTTTTTTCCGCCATGTGCGCGAGCGCTGAATCGCTCATCCGGTTGAGTTCCTCGCCCAGAACGATGTGTTTTGCGTCCAAGCCGACTTGCGAACAGATATGTTGGGCAACCAGTTCACTGTCTCCCGTCAGAATCTTCACGCGCACGCCATCGCGGCGCAACGATTCAAGCGATTCGGCGGCATCCGCCAGCGGCGGATCAGAGAAGGCCAAAAAGCCCGCCAACACCAGGTCTTTTTCATCCACTACGCGATACGCCTCTTGTTGCGGGACTTGCCGATAAGCAACAGCCAGCACCCGATACCCTGTAGAACTTAATCCATCGTAGATTGCCTGACATTTGGCGCGCGCGTCACTGTCTAGTGGCTGTGCCTGTCCATTCACCTCGAATTGGGAACAGCAGGTCAGAACGCTTTCAGGCGCGCCCTTCGTGATCAACAGAATCTCGCCTTTGGCTTCTGTCACGATAGACAGCCGCCGCCGCTCGAAATCAAAAGGAATCTCATCCACTTTTCGGTAGGTGCTGATGTCGAGCGGTTCGTGTTTCAGAATCGCCACGTTGATTGGGTTTTTCACCCCGGATTCGTACGTGCCATTGAGATAGCCCAGCAGTAAGACGCGTTCCGATGGATTGCCGAGCGCGTCCAAATGTTGATCCAGCTTCATTTCGCCGCTGGTCAGCGTGCCTGTTTTGTCGCTGCACAGCACATCCATGCTGCCGAAGTTTTGAATCGCTTCCAGGTGTTTGACGATGACTTTTTGCCGGGCCATGTGCAGCGCGCCGCGCCCTAGCGTGACGGTCGTAATCATCGGCAAAAACTCCGGCGTCAAGCCTACTGCCAGCGCCAGCGCAAACAGAATGGATTCCAGCGGATTGTGCCGCAGCACAATGCTAACCAGCAGCACGAAGAAGACCAGAAAGATGATGGTCTTCATAATCAGATACCCGAACTGTTTGGTGCCCCGTTCAAAATCGGTCTCTGGCGGCTTAGAGGAAAGGCGCGCGGCAATATCGCCAAAGGCCGTCGCCGGGCCAGTGGATGTGACCAACGCAGTCGCGGTTCCGCTGACCACCGAAGTGCCCAGAAAAACAGCGTGGCGATCATTGGCAGAATCCTCTGCGGCTTCGATCACTGCGTCCTTGGCTGCGGCTTCTTTTTCGACGGGCAGAGATTCGCCCGTCAGAGCGGCTTGATTGACGTGCAGGTCTTTGGTTTGCAGCAGGCGCGCATCGGCGGGCACCAGGTCTCCGGCAGAAAGCCTGAAAACATCACCCGGCACGATTTCGCGCCAGGGTAGTTCGCTCCATTTGCCATCCCGCAGGAGTGTGGCTGTTGGCGCGACTTGTCCGCGCAACCGTTCAGCGGCGCGTTGGGAATGCCAGGTCTGATAGAAGTTGATGACGATGCTGACCACGACCATCAACGCAATGATCGTGGCATTGACGATTTCCCCAACGAAGGCTGAAACAGCGCTGGCAATCAGCAGGATGATCACCAACGGGTTCGCAAAGAGAAGCAGAATCTGGATCAATCCTGCCGCGCGTTTTGCCGGGGCTTGCTCATTAGGGCCAATTTTCGCCAGTTGCGCTTTGGCTTCCTGGCTGGTCAGGCCGCGTGCTTCAGGGACAGGTTTTTCGGCTGTGGTGACGGTGGAAACTTCATGCATGTCCATCTCCTTTCGGACAAGCAAACCAATCAATTATCAGTGAACGACGCTTTGTGTGGATGACATGTTGCCAACGAAGGCGGCTCGCCGGGATCGCTGAAATCGTTTGTCCAGTGCCAATTCGTGATCTCCGGCAGGTCCTGGAAATTCTGTCGCGTATAAATCTGATGCTCGCATAGCTTCGCGTTAAAGAAGTCTATCAACTCTGTCGCCTGCGGCCGTAAGCGCGGGATGTATTTCAAGGCTTCAATCGCCAGATGGTAACGGCTCATTTGGTTGAGCACGACCATGTCGAAGGGCGTTGTGGTGGTTCCTTCATCCTGAAAACCGCGCACGTGGAAGCGAGCTTCGTTGGCGCGTCCATGCACCATGCTGTGAATCGCCCAGGTGTAACCGTGGTAGGCGAAAATCACCGGCGCGGATTCCGTGAATAATTCTTCAAAGGCCAGATTATCCATTCCGTGCGGATGCAAAGCCGGAGTCATCAATGTGCCCAGATCAACCACATTGACTACACGCACTTTGATGCCCGGCAGGTGTTTTTGCAGCAACCACGACGCTGCGCAGGTTTCAATCGTCGGCACGTCGCCGGCGCATGCCAGCACGACATCCGGTTTGCCATCGTCATTGCTGGCGAATTGCCAGGTGGATGCGCCGCGTGAACAGTGCTGATTGGCTTCATCCATTGTCAGCCATTGAAGCTGCGAATCCTTGCCGCAGGTCACGACATTGACGTAGTTGCGGCTGCGCAAACAGTGATCGAAAACGCTGAGCAAACAATTGGCATCGGGCGGATAATAAATGCGAATCACATCGCTTTTGCGCGCCAGCGCGTTGTCCACAAAGCCTGGCGCCTGATGACTGAAACCGTTGTGGTCGTTGCGCCAGCAATGGCTGCTCAGAAAAATATTGAGCGAGGCGATGTCCCTGCGCCACGGCAATTCATGGCATTGATCCAGCCATTTGGCATGCTGCGTGACCATCGAATCAACGATCTGGGCGAAAGCTTCGTAAGACGACCACAGCCCGTGCCGCCCGGTCAGCAAATACCCTTCCAGCCAGCCCTCGCAACAGTGCTCGCTCAGCACTTCGATCACGCGGCCATCCGGGCCAAGGTGGTCATCAATCGAAACAGTCTCTTCGACGCTGCATCGCGTAGTCGCTTCGAAGACGGCGTTCAGCCTGTTGGAATTGGTCTCGTCCGGGCAGAACAAGCGGAAATTGGTTGGGTTGAGCCTGATGATGTCACGGAAAAATTCGCCCAGTTTGCGCGGCGCTTCGGCGATCACCTTTCCTGGCCCAGGGACTTCAAGCGCGTAGTTGGTGAAGTCTGGCAGATTGAGCGCGGTCAACAGGCGTCCGCCATTGACGTGCGGATTCGCTCCCATCCGGCGACTGCCTGCTGGCACAAGCTCCACCAGGTCTGCTGCTAAACGTCCATCACGATCAAAAATTCTTTCCGGCTGGTAGCTTTTCATCCACGTTTCCAGCATCGCCAGATGTTCAGGATTTTCGCGGACTGAAGACAATGGCACCTGATGCGCGCGAAACGTGCCTTCGATGGGAACGCCGTCCACTTCTTTCGGGCCTGTCCAGCCTTTGGGCGTGCGCAGAATGATCATGGGCCACATGGGACGCCGCGTGAATCCGTTCCTGCGGGCTTCCTCCTGAATCGCGCGAATCTCGGCGTGGCATTGATCCAGCGTGGCGGCAAATTCCTGATGCAAGGTTGCGGGATCATCGCCTGCGACAAAATAGGGATGATAGCCGCGTCCTTGATAAAGCTGCCGCAACTCATCATCGCTGGCGCGGGCTTCGACCGTGGGGCCGGCGATCTTGTAACCATTCAGGTGCAGAATCGGCAGCACCGCGCCGTCGCGCACCGGGTTGAGAAACTTGTTGCCCTTCCAGCTTCCTTCCAGCGGGGAAGTTTCTGCTTCGCCATCACCAATGACACAGGCGACGATCAGATCTGGATTATCGAATGCCGCGCCGAATGCGTGCAGCAAGGCATAGCCTAATTCGCCGCCTTCGTGAAGCGAGTTGGGCACGTGCGGGCCGCAATGGCTGGGCACACCGCCTGGCGTTGAAAACTGCCGGAAGAAAAGCTGCATTCCAGTGGCGTCCGGCGTCACATCGGCATGAACTTCGGAATAGGTTCCTTCCAGATAAGCGTGCGCATTCAGCGCCGGGCCACCGTGCCCAGGGCCGGCAATATAAATAACATTGGCGTCCTGATCGTTAATCAGCCGGTTCAAATGCACGTAAATGAAGCTCAGGCCGGGCGACGTCCCCCAATGGCCTAGCAGCCGCGGTTTGATGTGCTCCGGTTTCAGCCGTTCCTGCAGCAGCGGATTTTCGCGCAGGTAAATCTGGCCAACCGTCAGGTAGTTCGCGGCCTGCCAATAGCGATGCATTTTATCGAGTAGTTCGGGGGAAAGTGGTCCTTGCACGGGCCCTACACGCAGCGTCGCAGCTAAGTTGTCACTTGTAATTGCTGTCGAAAGTTTTTCATCGAAATCAAACATTCGTCCCTCTTCTCGCTTTCATGGTTCAGATTGCGGTGTCAGAAACAGTTTCAGTTTGCCCTGATTTAACGGAGTGTTGTGAACGCAGGTACTGCACGATTTTCCAGCCCAGAATGACAGTGACAATAAGACCGAGAAGAACCCAGGCGAGATTGCCCAGAATCTCTACAATGGCTTGCACGCGGTCGCTGAAAATGTAGCCCAGCATCACGTACAAAATCACAAATAGGAACTCGCCCAGCACATCCCAGATGATGAAGCGACGCCAGGGATAGCCAGCAAGTCCGCTTGTTACATTGATCCACGGCCCCAGTTCTGTCACCAGCCAGCGACTGAAGAAAATGCCTGGCCCGCCCCAGCGTTTGGCCAACGCTTCTGCTTTTCGGATTTTGGCTTCCCCACATATTTTGCGAGTGATCCGGGACACCAAACGACGCCCGCCCCAGCGGGCCAAACCATACCCAATTTGATCACCCAGGATGGCGGCCGTGCTTGCCACGATAATCACCTGCCACAGCTTTAACTCTCCTTGTTCGACAAAGGAACCGGCTGCGACCAGCAATAAGCTGACGGGCAAAGGTGCGCCGACAGAGGCAATCACGATCACTCCGAAGAGAACCGGTAACCCGTAAAGTAAAAACGCCGCCAGCAGTTGATCGGTGAGATTCATGGTGACCTCCCAGGATCAGGCGGCGGTGGTGGCGGTGGCGGATAAGGCGGGCGGGCATGAATGATCGCATCCTGCAAAATCGCCCTGATGTCGTCCATCGAACGATGCTGCGCTTTTGCAATATCGCGCAGCGGTCGCGCATCCGGTGGCTTGTGTGGAAGGCCTAAGGCCAGATACAAAATATGCGGCGGGACTTTGTAAGAATGCGCGACGTAACCAACACTCATCCATCCACGAATCGGGTCGTCACGATGAGTTTGCCAGTAACGCATTTCGCGTATGGCATTTATTGCCCTGAACGAGGTGAATCCGGCGACCAGCAGAAACAACGCCAGAACCAGCCACTGTTGCCAGCGAAACTCTTGAACTTTGCTGATGACCCTTGATGGCATAAATGAAGCAAGGAGACTTAGGTGTTATTTTTCTTCATATTCGCCCTCGTGTTTCATTCGCTCGTCAAAACCTTCCGATGAAGCCGGGTCGAGCTCCCAGCGATGGTGGTCTCTGGACTCAAGCTTCTCTGCTGTATGCAGCGGCTCGCCGTCTTCATAGGTTAGCCCGACGGCTTTCCCCAGTTCCTCCACGACGCTCTGATCAGGGGTCGGGTTTCCGCCGCCGACACTCTCCTCGCCCACATCGGCGTCTTCCCAGGCGGCATCAATGTCTCCTCCCGATAACGCTGGCGAAGTCGAGTGATGCTCGCGCAGCTTTTCAACTAACCCTCCTGCCAGCCCGAGCTGAGATGCCTCATCAAATTCGTTCCGCACCTCTTCCGTTGGCTCAAATTTCTCGCTTTCGACTCTGCCCAAATCAATAAACTCTTTTTTCTTTTTCTTGGCCATGATCGGTTATCTCCTTTGTGACAGGCTGTCACATTTTCAACTGAGCGCGCGTGATCAGATAGCGCAGAATTTGTTCGCGCGAAATTATTCCTTCCAGTCGCCCATTTGCCAGTGCTGGCAACTGATTGATGTCTTCGCGTCCAATGATTTCCAACGCTTCGCTAACAGGCGTTTCGGGTGACACTGTCCGCAGTTCTTTCAGCGGGCGCATTACGTCGTAGACCAGGGTGAAAGGCCAGCGCGCTTTGGGAATGCCTTTGACTTCATTCGGCGTAATCAACCCTGTCACCACCCCATTTTCGGCCACCAGAAAACAGCCTTGTCCTGTATGCAGCAGGTAATCGTTGACGAAGGTTTGCAGATTGTCATTGCCGTCCACTTGCACGCAGTCCAGCGTCATCAAATCGCCGACCGTCACGCCGCGCAAACGCTCGGTTAGTTCCTGCTGTGCATAACTGGACTTTGCCGCATTGAACAAAAACCAGCCAATAAAGGCCATCCATAATCCGCCAAAGCCTGCGCCCCCGATGAAGCGGTAAATGCCGAAGACGATGAACCCAAAAGCGACGACCTGCCCGGTCAACGAAGCCGCACGCGTTGCCCGCTGTGCGCTGCCGGTGCGCCACCAGATGATGGCGCGCAGAACACGCCCGCCGTCCATCGGAAAGCCGGGCAGCATATTGAAAACCGCCAGCCCAAGATTGATGTATCCCAGCCAGACCAGCATTGCCACGATTGGCGTGGCGGGTTCTGCCATCATTACCCAGCCCAGCGCCCAGGCCAGCATCAGGCATACCAAGCCAATAACCGCGCTGGCGATGGGACCGACGACGCTGACCAGAAATTCTGTCTTGGCGTCTTCAGCGTCTTTCTCAAGCTGCGCCACACCGCCAAGCGCAAACAGTGTAATCGAACGAACGGGCAACCCGCGCCACCTGGCAACAAGCGCATGCGAAAGTTCGTGCGCGACGATGGCAGCGAAAAACAGCAGAGCCGTCGTAATTGCCATTCCCCAGATAATGCCTCGGCCCCAGCTTGGATGCGTTTCACCAAAGTGCCCCGCTAGTGAGAATGCGATCAGGAAAGCGATAATCAGCCAACTGTAGTGCAATCCGATTTCGATGCCGAAGACTCGTCCGAGTTTAATTTGTGCTTGCATATTCCCTTCCTTAATTGCGGTTGGCCGCCGCCCTGGCCAGTGGATGCCATTCGCCGGTTCCATGGCAATCCTGGCAAATTTCCTCGCCTGTTCCTTTACAGCCATGACATTGATCATCTATCAGACTGGAATTCCGGTTGATGCCGCTTCCGCCGCAATGACTACAAAGAATCACGCCGGTTCCACCACAAGTTGCACATGGGTCTTTTGCCACAATTTCCACCTTTCAAGAATGCCTCTTGCATTTTCAATGCCACGTAATAAGCGGCAAATCGTACAGAATTGCTCCAAATCCTCGGTTTAAGGCCGTATGCCTACTTTAATCACTCCATCAAGGCGTTCGCCGAAAACCCGATAAGCTTCCGTGATTTCATTGAGTGGGAAGTTGTGTGTCAGCAGCGGCGTCAGATCAACGCGCCCGGATTTGACGACGGCCATTAATCTGCGCATTCGCTCTTTGCCGCCCGGACAAAGTGTCGTGACAATGCGAGTATCGCCAAGTCCTGCAGCAAACGCGTCATACGGAAGTTGCAACTTGCCTGAATAAACGCCCAGGCTGGAAAGCGTGCCACCGGGTCGCAGCGAGCGGAGCGCACTTTCGAAGGTTTGTTGTGTGCCAAGCGCTTCGATGGCAACGTCCGCGCCGTCCCCAGTCAACCGTTTCACTTCGGCGATCACATCCACGTCTTTGAAGTTAAGCGTGACATCCGCCCCTAATCGGCGCGACATGCTCAGCCTGGTTTCATCGTTATCCACACCGATCACCAGCGCCGCTCCCATCAGTTTGGCGCCCGCTGTCGCGCACAAACCAATCGGTCCTTGCGCAAAAACGACAACCGCATCGCCAATGCGCACTCCGCCGGATTCCGCGCCACTGAAGCCGGTCGAGGCAATGTCCGAAAGCAGCACAACCTGTTCGTCGGTTAGTTCATCAGGAATTTTCGCCAGATTCGCTTGCGCGTTCGGCACCAACAGGTACTCAGCTTGAGCGCCATGAATGGTGTTGCCGAAACGCCAGCCTCCAACAGCGGCATAACCATCAAGAGCATTGTGGCCGCACTGCGACCATTGCCCGGACAGGCACGCCCGGCATTGACCGCAAGGTGTGATTGCGCCAACCAGCACGCGGTCGCCGACGCTGTAACCCGCGACTCCGGGACCGAGTTCCGTGATGACGCCCACCGGTTCGTGGCCGATGATCAAACCGGGTTTAACCGGATATTCGCCCCGCACGATATGCAAATCCGTGCCGCAGATCGTCGTTAGCGTCACACGAATCACGGCTTCGCCAACGCTGGCACGTGGCCGTGCAACTTCCTCAACGTGGATGTCATTTATGCCGTGAAACACGGTCGCCCGCATCTTTTCCATGACTTTATCCCTGGACACTTCCTGTCGTCCATTATTTGGGCAGCATTAGGGAACATCAGAAGCGGCTTTCCAGCGCTACCCTGCCGTTGCGCCTCGTTTTTGAAAGTGCTGGCGAACTTTGGCCACAACCTGGTTTTCCGTCAGCCTGCCAACCGTTTCGACCGTTATCTGGCTGTCCTTGAGAGGGCTGTGTTCAAGGCGTTTTTTCAATTCGCCTTTGGCTTCCCCGGGTCCCAGAATCAGAATCGCTTCAGCACTGCGTAGAGACGAAATCACTTCGTCGTAGTATTCGTTTAAGTCTTCCGTCCTCTCTCTCTGCCGCGCATCGTCTGTCTGAGATTGCTGCGGCTTTTCAAGGAATGACTTGATCAACTTGATTTCTTCGCCTTGGCCCGTCAAAAACACGATGATGGCTTTCTTGTGATCTATCCATAAACCTGCTGTCGTTTTCATAAGGCTCCCCTGCTGCAATTGCGGCGGACTATTTTTTTGCCAGCTTGATCTTTGTCAGACGCGCCGGGTAAATGCCAAAGTTTTCAATCTCAATGTTATTGCCACTTTTTGAGCGGACTTTCGCGGCCGGAATCAGGCTTCCCTCGGTTTTGCCGCCGTCTTCCTCAATGAACATCTCAATGTAGGTGAAAGGGTAGTCCACCGATCTGGCGCCGCGACGAAGCTCTCCGAATCCCAGCCAGCGCTCCGAAAGCGCGCAAATTTTGCGGCCTTCGTCGGTTTGCGTCATCCAAATGGCCTGCACATCGCGCGCAAGTCTGGTGCCGATTTGCAAAGTTCCGCTTTTCTCTTTGCCAAGCGCTTTCAGCAGACCGTCCTGACCATTTTCCTGCAATGCGCTCATTAACCGGGTGACTTCGCTTTCGGGCGTATAGCTATTCACAGTCAGCGTGAACACCTCTATGCCGCTGCCCGAGTTACTGCTGGGGCGCAGGCCTGCAGAAGGGTCAAAAGTTCCATCGAAATAAATCATGTTCCCGGTGTAAACATCTTTGAAAGCCATGCTTCCTGACTTGCCTTGAACAGGTGATGACTGCGTGCACAAAACAACCGCTGCGACGGAAATCAATAGCGATAACAAGTAGTTCTTTATTTTCATTTTTTCCTCTTTCTGGACAATTCCAAGCACGACTTTGCTCTCCCGCCTTCGTTTTCCCATCGCTCAGTGGCCATTTGGTCTTCACTCATTTCAGGAACTCATTCTATTAACCAGCCATTCTCATTATCTGGATTAACAGCTCGAACCTGGCCTTCCCAATTTGTTATTTACTTGCTTGCCTATGCCTGGCCGATTCTTTTCTAGTTTCTTCTTCTTGCTGAATTACTTTAGCGTCGTGTTGCTCGGCTTTCCCTTGAATGCGGGCTGCCTTGCCTTCGCCTTCAGCTTTGTGATCGTCGGTCACCCAGCCAAGGTTCTCTTTAATGGCACCAATGAATTGCCTGGCTTTACCGAATATTTCATTCTTGTTCATCTTTTTCTCCTTTAAAGAAACAGCTTTAATCACAAGACTTGTTAAATCCTACTTTGCATTACTTGTCCGCTTGAATGCCTGGATCACCCCGAAGGTCGTTATTACCCGTACCATCCACTTTCGTGTTGAGTGCTATTTCTTCT
>CAZXHW010000081.1:0-15002 GCA_964639915.1 uncultured Heliomicrobium sp. | reverse complement strand
GCTTTTTGCAAGGTTTCCACTTGAAGCACGTCGCCGGGAACGATGATTGCGCGCCCAGGTCCGTCAATTTCCGCCAGCAGCGCGTCGCCTTTTTCAACCGTTCTGGCCAGCACAGCCACATTCGCGCCACAACCGACAAGCGCTTTTGCCATTGCGCCGCACAACACACCCGTGCCGCCTGTAATCACTACCGAACGTCCGGTAAAGTCATACATCTTCAACAAATCCGTAAGTGTCATTTTTGTTCAACCACGCTCACAAAAGTTCTGGGAAGTCCGCATTAAGGCAGCCGATAGTACACGTTGACCAGCGAAACTGCACGATCAAACATAGAAAAATCAGCAAGTTAATAAGTTTTTTGAGCCTGGCTGAGTTTGACTGTCGTGCCGGTTTTGGCGGCTTCATAAACTGCTGCGACAACGCGCAAATCATCCATTCCGGAAGAAATTGAGACGAATGGCTCTTCGCCATTCCGCAGCGCTTCCAGAAACATTCGATGCTGATTGAAAGAGTTTCGCCAAGCGCCAAGTGGAGGCGCAATGATGGAAGAAATTTGCTGCGTTGCCGCCGCTCCCGGAGCCGCAGGAGAAGCCTGAGAACTGTTTCCCAAATAATGGACAACATGCCCCCTGAACTCTCCGGCCAGAGAATCCAGCATCAACGTCTGGTTGCCGATGTATTCACAGGTTCCAAGCGTTCCGTGAACCGACAACTGTTCGCCCGCCGTATTCCATGCCATGTCAATTGTGGCCAACGCGCCATTCGAAAATTCCAGAATGGCGCAAGCCATGTCTTCACCTTCGATTCCTGGACAATGTTGATTTTTGGTCATCGCGGTTACGCGAACGACTTGCGCGCGCATCATCCACTTGAACAAATGAATGTAATGCACCGCCAATTGTATAAAACAGCCTCCGCCGGTTTCAGTCAACGAAGCTCGCCAATTGGCTTGCCCCGCTAATACCTGTCGCGAAACCGCCAGGCCGCCACGATGCATCAGCCGGGCATACAAATGCGTAACATGGCCAAACCAGCCCGCACTGATCATCGCCTTCAGGTCGTGCATCAATGGCTGGTCGAAATAACTTAGGTACAATCCGCTGACGATGCCGCGTTGTTTTGCCTGCTCGGCGGCTTCGGCAATCGCTTCGGCATCGGCCAAAGTTGCAGCAACAGGTTTTTGCAGCAAGATGTGCTTGCCGGCTTCAAATGCTGCAATGGTTTGTTCCCGGTGAAGATGATTGGGCGTATTGATGACGACAAGATCAACATCCGGCTTTAGCGCATCAGCGAAATCTGCCGTCGCTCTCGGCCTTGCCTTGCCTTGCAAGTTGTCGGCAATTTTCGCCGCTGCCTGCTCAGCACGTTCAAGACTGACGTCAACACAACTGACCATTTCAACGTAATCCAAATCGCGATAAACGCTCAAGTAATGGTCAGCAATACCACCACAACCGACAAATGCTGTCTGAATCTTTTTCATTTACTTTGTTGTGTTACCTAGGATGTTCAGGGGACTCAAATTTCTATCACATCAAGCTGCCACGGCAGCATTTTCCTGCTGGCGGCGAAAGGCCAGCGGCGATTGCCCGTAATGCCGCTTGAATGCTTTGCTGAAAGCGGCCTCAGATTCGTAGCCGATGCGTCCGGCAACTTCGCTGACGTTAAGACGTTCGCGCAATAGCAACTCAGCGGCCAGTTGCATGCGCCAGCGCGTCAGATATGCAAGCGGCGGTTCGCCAACCAGCGCGGTAAATTTGGCAGCGAAAGGCGAACGTGACATTGCGACTTCATTGGCTAAAGCCTGCACATTCCAGGCACGCTGCGGTTCGCGATGCAAAAGTTCCAGCGCCATGCCAATTTGCGGATCGCGCAATGCGCCTAGCCAACCGCCTTGCGCATTTGCCTGTTCCTCAACCCAAACCCGAACAGCCTGGACAAATATAATGTCAATCAGGCAAGCCACCAGCGTTTCGGACCCCGGTCGCGGGTGGCGAGCCTCCTCAGCCAGCATCCGCAACGTCTGCTCCAACCATTCGGCGGAGCGTCCGCGGCTGCCATGAATGTGAAGCAGGGGCGGCAACACCGCAATCAGCGGGTTCTGTCCGGCATTCTCAAAGATGAACGACCCACAAGTCATCAGAGTTTGCGCCCCGCCGCCGCCGTGTTGCATCAGATGGCAGGAAGCAGCGTTGCCTTTGATCAACCGACGCAACGGAACGGGTTTCGTCTGTGGGCTATCGCTGAGCACATGACCACGCCCGTGCGGGATGATGATCAAATCGCCACTGGCTAATGGGCGCGCCTGTTTTTCGCCTGTCAGCCGCAACCATGCGCCGCCTCGTTCGATCACGTGAAAATGCGCATAGCCGCTTTCCGGCAGACTCATTGCCCACGGAGTGCTCAGCTCTGAGCAACAAAAGATGCGGCCTCGCAGGCGCAGGGTCCTCAATACATTTGTCAGCACATCGGTTTTCTCTAAAATCGTCAGTTTGGCCATCGTAGTCTCAAGTTATCAGGACGATCAGACAAGTATTCGGGTGTTTGCGACATTCAACATCCTGCGGCGGCTCGCTATTGTAGCTATTCAACAAACGAAAACAATTTCCACGGAGAGAAAACCTATGAGTTTGAAAGATTCAAATGTTGTCAACCCGAACAATCGCAAACACATTGCCATCGTCATCGCCAACCCGGCTGTTTCCGCCTCCACTGGTTGGCCCGTTGGTTTTTGGTGGAGCGAGCTAACGCATCCCTACTATGAACTGACCGAAAAAGGTTATGAAGTCGAGGTTTTCAGCCCTGCAGGCGGCAAGTGCGAGCCGGACGCAATGAGCGATCCGCGTGATCCGAGCGGCTATTCGGCCAGTGATTTGATCAGTCTTGGTTTTATTCATACGCCCAAACTGGCTGCGCTGATCGAAGACACTAAACCTGTCTCAGCGATTGATGTGAAAAGCTTCGACGCGATCGTCGTTGCAGGCGGACAAGCGCCGATGTCCAACTTCGAACATGCGACCGATCTGCACGACAAGTTCGTTGAGTTTTACGAAACGGGCAAGATCACCAGCGCGCTTTGCCACGGCGTAGCAATTCTGCGATATGCCAAACTGTCGAACGGAGAGTTCCTGGCAAAGGGCAAAACAGTCACAGGCTTTGCCAACATGGAAGAAGACTTTGCCGACAATGCGGTTTGGGATTACGGGATGCTGTCACGTGATAAACACTTGATGCCGTGGCGGATTGAGGATGAATTAAAAAAGCTTGGGGCGAACTACGTTCAAGCGGGTTTGTGGCGCGAATTTGCCATTCGCGATGGTAATTTGATTACCGGACAGCAGAATTTTTCGGGCGGCGTAACAGCGCGGCTGGTGATTCAGGCACTAGGCGAATGATATGGCGCAAGTTCTAAATAACCCTTTCCAGGGTGAAGGAGCAAACAATGCGAATAGCGATTATTGGCGCGGGTAATGTCGGCGCAGCACTCGGGGGAAATTTGACACGCGCGGGATACGAAGTCAGTTATGGCGTGCGCGACACCTCAAACCCAAAATCCTTGCAACTCGCGCAGGCGACCGGAGCACAAATCTCCAGCATCAGTGAAGCGGCAAGCTTTGGCGACATCCTCGTGCTGGCCGCGCCGTGGGAAGCTGCTCCAGCAGCGCTGGCTGCGTGCGGCGATCTCACAGGCAAAATCATCGTGGATTGCACAAATCCACTGCAGATGGGTGGTGGTGGCTTGGAATTGACCATCGGGCACGACATATCGGGCGCGGAGCAACTGGCTGCGCTTGTTCCCAACGCACACCTTGTCAAAGCTTTCAACCAGACCGGCTATATCAATATGGCCGAGCCGGTTTACAACGGCCAAGCGTCGGTCATGTTCGTCTGTGGCGATGATGCAGACAGCCGCGCCAAAGTGTGCGAGCTATCCAAAGCTATTGGGTTCGACACGATTGACGCGGGCAAGTTGAGCGTGGCGCGATTGTTGGAGCCCTTGGCAATGCTGTGGATTCATCTGGCGTTCACGACGGATTTGAAACGAGATTTCGCCTTTGCAGTGCTCCGACGATAGATCATCGCTCAACAAGTTCCTGATACCGCGTCTCGAATTTCTTCGCGACCCATCGGCAGACTTCCCATAAATCAGTCACAGGCTGCCGGGTGTGCGGCAATGTCTGCATGTAATTTGGCGGGCCGAATTCGGGATTGAAGGTAAAAAAATCAGCTCCGGCCTTTTGTCGTGTGCGAACGATGTCATCCCACCAGGCGAAATGCGCGGCGACTTGCGCTGACCATTCCGGCGCGCGCGGGTCGTTGACCTGCGGGCCTTCTTCGTGGCCGATGCGTCCGTGCAAATGCCGAGCACGCGAAATGCACAACTCCATATCTTCGCGCTGATCTTCCAGCAAGCTTTCGCAAACGTTGGTGAAGTGGCTAAAGTCTGCATTGATGTGAAGCTCCGGAAATTCGCGCAATAACCGAGCCGTTGCCGACGGAGTAAACATTGGACGGCCCCGATGCGTTTCGTGATTGACCATCAGTCCGATCTGCTTTTCAACTTCCAGAGCCTCGGCAAAAAACTCTTTCTGCAATTCAAATGGCCACCAATCTTTGCCGCCGTGAACCGTAATTTGCAGTGGCTCCAGGCTGCGAGCCTTTTCAATTTTTGAATGAAACGAAGTGAAATGTTCTGCCGGAGTCGCTCCCTCTGTAATCACCATCGCCACAAATTCCAGATTGTGTTCGCGCAGCAAACTTACGAATTCCGGCAATTGATCTTCGGCAGGCACTTGCGCTTCGATGGCGACGTACCCGGCTTCGGCAATACGGCGGACTTTTTCCGCCAGCGTGCCTTCCATTCCCCACAGGCTTTTGACGAGTTTTAGTTTCAAGGATTTCCTCTTCACCCGCTTCCTACCGGTCGCGGTACTCACGTTCAGCAGGCAACATTATTTGCTTCGCCGCCCCAAATGGCGACGCGCTCTTCCGCAGTGATCGTTTGCGCGTCCGTTGCGCGGTAGTGAAACTGCAATGCCCGGCGACGCGATGAAGTGAAATTACTGGGCGTGCCATGTGGAATATAGCTATCAAAAATCAGGCACCCGCCGGGTTCCAAAGGTACGGCTACGCGGTGTTCTTGCAAGCCTTCCATTTCCGTATCGCAAATCTGCAAATCACGAATCTGGAAGTGGTGATACTTTCGATCCCGATGCCAACCCGGCATCACACGCATACAGCCGTTTTCGATCCCTGCCGCATCAAGCGCGATCCAAACACCGACAACGCGCGTTTTCGGCGTCAGTTCGAAATAAGCGTGATCCTGATGCCACGGCTTTTCGCGCCCATTCGGTGGTTTGATCAAAGCCATGTCTTGAAACATTGTCGCATCAGTCCCCAGCAAACGACTGACGACAGCCAACAACTTTGGATGATTGGCGATGGCCTTTGTGCGAGGTTCGTAATCCACGAAATATAGCAACCGCCTGACTGAATCCATGCGCTCTTCAAAGCTCAAATCATCCAACCGATCGCGGACTTCAGCGGTGAATTGAATGTTCTGGAATGCAGGAACTCGGCCAGCAATTAGCTCGGCAAGACCATCAAGCCCCGATTGAACTTCATCCGGCGTAAAGGCATTTCGGACGGCAAGAAAACCTTGTTCGTGATACCGGGCGATGTCGGCTTCCGAAATGGAATCCAGTCCGTCCACCGTTTCGGCGACGGCAGCATAATCATACAAATCCGGTGCGTGAGGTCTGGTTTCAATGTCAAAGCTGATTTGATTTGGAACTGGCATACAAACAAAAGTAAGGTTTCAGTCGTTAGCGGTTACGGCGGATTATCAGGTAAATCAATGTCGAAGCAAATGACAGCAAGGCCATCACCGGCCCATAAATCAAGAAGGAACTCATCGCTGCTTCAACAGATTTGTCATGCGTGTTTGAAGAGAAATAATTGACCAGCAGCATGCCAAGTGCGACACCGGCAATGTAGCCAACAATGCCCGCTGCCAAAGAAATCAAGGCAATTTTCACTGCAAAGCTCTCCCGTCAGTCAATGCTCAAAACACATCCGGCTTTTCCAGCGCCTGCTGCGTAAACATGTCTTCTTTCAACCCGGTGTTGAACTTGATTTCGTCAATTAGCAAAACAGTTTTGGTCCCTTCAGTTGGCGAACTCATCTCGATTCGTTTCGCGACCCAGACGTTTGAAATCTTGACCAAGTCAGTGGCTTTCAGAACGCGAAGCCGCTGGCCGTTTTTGTCATACATTTCGGCCAACACCGAATACGGAACATCTACCGGCACCCAGACATAAACATACGCGTACTGCGATTTATCCGGCGAAACAGGACGACCTTCGATCTTGTAAGTTTTGCGTCCGTCAACGACTTCGCCTTCGCCAAGCAGCTTGTATGTGTAATCGTCCAGTACCCGTTCGGCCATATCTTCGTTAGTGAAGTCTGTGCCGATAAAACGCTGGCGGCGCTCTTGGGCGGCAATCCGGCGAACGCGTTGAATCGCCGGAGTGTATAGCCACTGCCGATCTGCTGTGCCGCGTTCGTTCAGGGAAAGCAGCCCAACGCCACGAACTTCCGCTGGATCGGTGAAGCGAACCAGAGTCTTGCTGTTTCCCAAACCGCCCATCTTGCGCATCGTAAACTTTTTGCTGCGCGCGGTTCCTTTCTTGTCGTAAACCTCCATGCGAGCGCGCCAGGTCGTATCTTTGCTGATGTCCTGGTTATAAACGCCTTCCATTATTTTGCGGGCGTCCTGCGCTTGAATGCTGAAGGTGAAAGCCAAAAAGAACAAAATGAAAATCCAGGGTTTCTTGAACATACTTTCCTTCTCAGTTGATTCGTTGAATTCGTAACGCAATGTCATCTTGAAATTGGGGTGCAGTAAGCGTTCGTTCGCCCGTTGTTTGCTTAATCTGTTCGCGTTTGGCAACGGAACCGGTTTTCGTATCAACCCATTCGGCTCTATAAATTCCCGGCGGCAGAGTCATTGTCAACCCAACGTCTTTCGCTGTGGGCTTTGAGAACGCTGGGAATCCATTGTTCCACGTAAAATCAATCTTCTCATCAACGCGAGTCAGTAAGGATTGCTTCAGGTCCAGGCTGCCGAAGTATTCGCCGCGCAAACCGCGTTTCGATCCGTCCGGCAAAAACAATTGGCTGGGCGGAACAATCTCTTTCTTTTGGCTGTCGCTCGACCAACGCAACCGCGTCACTCCGGCACCTCCAGCGTAAAAGTATTCCAGCTTTAAATTGTATTTCTTTCCTGCTTCCAGCCCAATCGCGCCTTTGTCTTCGGTGTCACCGTGATCCGTCCAATTATCAATGATCAGCTTGCCATCAATCCACAGTCGCACGCCATCGTTCGAGTTTGTGTAAAACACATATTCTTCGCTCGTGGTCGGTTCGATCATTCCTGTCCAGCGAGCTGAAAACTGCGCCCCACTGATCTGACGCAGGTACACCGCATAGGACTTGCCGCTTTCCACCAGCGCACGCGCAGAATACCCATCCGGTGCATTACCAATCACAGAGTTATCTGGCTGCATCTTGATGAAATCGAAGCTATACATGAAATCCCGCAAGGCTTGAAGATGTTTACGCAAATTGACAGAGCCTCCGCCTGGCTGCGTATTCGGGTAGCTGAAAGTCCCGTCTTCGTGACCGACCGTGAAGGAATAATCCAGGTTGTTGTACAAGCCTCCGCCAGCGACGATGAAATCCCAGCCTTCCATTCTATAGACGGTGTCGCTGGTCCCGCGAAAGCCCGTTTCGTTATCGCCAATGACTTTGTTCAACCCGTAATTCATCGCTACGGAATCCGGTGGCGTGGAATAATGAAAGTTGAAGATCGAAATTGCCGAATGTGACTTTTCGACCTTCTGAGAACCGTTGCTGATGTTCAGCGATAGTAGATGCTTTGCAGAAAAGTGCTTCTCAGCTTCGACGATTACATCGGCAATATGCTCCTGCCAGTTCATCGGAATTTTCGTCGCGTACGGCTCGTTGCAGATTTCATAGTAGATGTTGTCGAAGTCTTTCAGCTCGGCGACCAAGCGTCGAACAAACCGCTCCTGCACTTCTAACAAACCGCCGTGCTTGTCTACTGTGAATACATCTTGCCGTCCAAGATTGCCCAGCCCATTGACGTTGTTTACCGTGTTAAAAGGACTAAGCCGCCACTGCAAATCTTCATAAAACGGACAGAAGATGTTTACCTCGACCACAATGCTGCGCCTGCTGGCTTCGGATAGAAAATCCTTCAACCGTCGGAAATATGCTTCATCCCATTTGCTCAAGTCGAACTTGTTTCCGCCATTGACGTACCCCGGCGTCGAACTTCTTGCCCAAGGCGAAATGTACCGACCAGACGCGGGAGCCATTGAATTTTTTTCGATATTAAAAGCTCCCTGCGGTTCAACATACGCCGCACCAGTGAACATTCGCGTGTGGTTCATTCCCTCGCGCTGAAGCGTGCTTAGATATTTGACGTAATCAAAATCCAGATTCAGCACCGCACCATAATGTTCGGCAGAGGTAATCAGAATCGTTGGCTTGCCGCGAAAGAGAAAGTAATGCGGATTTTTTGGGTGAAGCGAGATGGGTTGTTGCGGCAAAGGTTGTGCGCTGGTTATCCATGCAGCACCGATACAGATGGAAATCACAAATGACAGACAGAGGCGTATTTTCATGCAGTTTTCATCCTGAGCTTAGTTTTTGATTTTACGAAAGATGGCCGCTTCAAACACAAAATAAGCGGAAGAGTAAAATACTGCTTCCGCTTATCAACCGCCTAATTTTTTCCGTCAAGTTCCTTATGGTTTGATGACGTCCTTAACCTTTTTCGCTGTCTTCTTGGCACCTTTCTTTACAGCATCACCGACGTCTTCGGCTTTATCGGCAGTTTCGTTAGCGGCCTTTTTCGCCCCTTTCTTAACAGCGCCACTGACATCTTCGGCTTTATCGGCAGTTTCCCTGGCGGCGGTTTTAAGGCCTGATTTGGTCTTGTCGGCGGCTACAGCCAGTGCATCACCCGTGGCGTCCATGGATTTATCAATCCAGGATTCGTCTTTGATTTCCACTTCCGTGTCGTCCGCTCGATAGCTGGCGTGGACCGTTTTGGCACCGCTGGCATCGGTCGTCCGAGTCACTCTGGCAAGTTTTCCAGCCTTGAAAGTGCGGACTTCTGTTTTGGTTCCGTCATTGTAAATCGTGACCACAGTAGTCGAACCATCTTTGTTTTCAATTGAATTGGTGCTGATCGCAGCCTTGGGCAGCACGGTCGGTGATGGTGCGATTGTTGCAGTCGGCGTTGTGGTCGGTGTAGTCGTAGAAGACGGTTCGCAGGCCATTGAAACCAACCCAGCAGTGATCCCCAATGCGAATGTAAGAATTTTTCTCATAACACACTCCTCCAGATTAGATGTTGTGGCCTCACACCCAGGGTTTTCACCAGGTAAGTATATGGCCGGTAAGTTTTTAGCGAGACTTTTTTGATGCTCGAAGTACTAGCATCCACTAAAAAAATTACAGCAACCTGCGGGCCAAACAGTATTTGGATTCTATCTGAAAGCGTAAAGCCGAAAACTGATGGATTTCGAGCCTTGCGTCTTATTCATAGCCAATAGCTTCGACAACATTCAGATTGACAGCTTTTCGCGCGGGCCACCAAGCCGCCGCTAAAGCGATCAGCACTGCCAACGGCAAAGCAATCAAGACAATGGTCATCGGAAATCGGTACGGAATCGTGAATCCGCCAATCATGGTCGCTGCCGTTTTCACCAGAAAATAGGTATTGAACATTCCGGCAATTGTGCCGCTCAGCACGCCGACAATGGCAATGGCAGCAGCTTCCAGCAGAATCATTTTGCGAACCTGGCTGCGCAATCCACCAATTGCACGCAACACGCCAAGCTCGCGTTTGCGTTCGGCGACGGAAATGATCAGCGTGTTGACGATGCCCAAAGCAGCGATGATGATTGCCACGGCCATCTGCATGTAATTCAGCACGAAAAAGCCGTTGATCAAATCCAGGATGAATTTTTTGTACTCGGTGTTGGTGTAAATGAAGGCGCGATGCTGGCCCTTCACGGCGCGCTGAACATTCTGTTTGATGGCGGCAACGTCTGCGCCTTTTTTGGCGATCAGGTTAATGATGTCCACGGCCGGATCATTCCAGTATCGCTTGTACAGTTCACGATCAAAAAAGACCGCTCCCTTTTCCGAAGTGTAATCTTCGATCATGCCCAGGATGGGAAAATCAAAAACTCCGGTTGGCGTTTCAAACTTCAGCCTGTCGCCAACGCCTAACTTATAACGGGCGACAAAGTTACGGGCGACCAGCACACCTTCTCCGCGAATGATCTTTCCTTTGACTTCATTTTCGTCGGCGCCTTCGACCACATCGCTAACTCTGGCAAACCAGCCATTCATGTCCAGTGCGACCAATGCCACAGTGTCAGCGGCATAAGGCAGAAACAGAAAGCGGATGTTTTCTATTCGCTGCACACCGGGAATTTCGGCCAGCTTTTTTCCCAGGTCTTCGCTGAAGTGATAAGTCCGCGATCGAGCATTTTCCGACGTGTTAATGATAATGTCGGCGTTCAGAATTCGCTCCATCCAGTCGCTAACCGTGGTTTGATAGCTGCGAACATAAGCACCGACCGAAAACACAAAGGACAATCCGATCATCAGCGCGCCGACCGTGGCCGAAGTTCGCCTGGGCGATTGAATCATGGTGTCCACGGCAATTACGCCTTCCGCGCCAAACAGCCGATCCATCAGCGGACGCAGTACACGCGCCGTCAGTTCCGCCAGCTTGGGCAGCAATAAAACCATGCCGAATATCACCAGCGCCGAATAGGCGAATTGGTAGCTCAACCCGACGCTCGTTGGCCCAAAGGCAACCAGTCCCCAGCCCACCAGAATCATTCCCAGCCCGGTAAACATACGCGCCTTGCCAAGCACGTTTTCCCGTTGGCGAGTTTCAATGTTATGCAACGCCAGAATCGGATTCAGCCTTGAAGCCGCACGGGAGGGTAACCACGCACCAAGGATCGAACTGACAACGCCGATGGCAAACGAAGTCAGCGCATAATCCCACCGAAAGACTGGCGGTTGCTGCGTCGAAACGTGACCGAAAAGCTGCGCGGCGATCTGGCTCATCACTCGCTCAGCGCCAACCGCAAGGAAGAATCCCAGCGCGATGCCAAGCGCACTGCCCAGCAGCCCCATCAACACGGATTCTGCCAGAAACATTTTCTGAACGTTGGGCCGTTCAACACCAAGCGCGCGCAGAACCCCGATTTCTTTCCAGCGTTGATTCACAGAGATGCTGAAGCTGTTGAAGATGATAAAGACCCCGACCAGCAGGGCGATGAAGCTGGTGATCGTCATTCCGATTTTCATCGCGGAAACAGAGTTTTCGATTCCCTGTCCGCGCGATGACGGCAGCGCGACTTCAATTGCAGCAGGCAAACGTTCCCGCAAGCGGCGTTTCAATTCTTCGACAGGAACTTCCGGCTCGTTCATCAAATCAATGCGGTCGAAGTTGCGCCCACGATTAAAAACATACTGCGCGTTAAACACGTCCATCACGGCAATCTGCCCATCGAAGATTTCGCCAATGCCAGCCGGTTTGAAAATGCCGCGCACCGTGAAGTCTTTTCTTCCCTGCGAAGTCAGCAACGGCAGTTTGTCGCCGTCTTTCAGTTTGTATTTATCCGCGAATTTACGCGAAATCAGAATGGAATCCGGCTGAGCCAGAGCAACCAGGGGATCGGCGATTTCTTCGCCGGATTCATCAAATTGGTATTCGCGCAATTCGCGGTCGCCCAGCATATCCACGCCGACAATCATCAAACTGCTTTCGTCTTCAAAGGCAGTGTTGGCCAGAACTTCAATCACAGGCTGAGCGACGTGAACTCCAGGCGTGTCTTTGACCGTTTCCCAAACCGATTCGGGAAAGCCGCCTTCGTTGCCGACAATCTGCAGCGTCGCCTTACCCGCCATCTTTTCAATCGTCAGTGTCAGCGAACTGATCAACGTCACATTGGCTGTCCGCACTGCAAAGAAAACCGCAACGCCCAGCGCAATCCCAAACACAGTCAGCACGGTTCGCAGCCGATGCTGACGCCATTGCTTCCAGGTAATGCCTAACAAAACGGAAAGCATTACCGGACCTCCGCAACAAGCTTTTTGGAAGCCACGTCGGTCACAACTTTTCCGTCGCGTAATCGAATGACACGGTCACAATGTCGGGCGGCTTCGTCGTTATGCGTCACCATCAGAATCGTGGTTTTGAACTCGCGATGTAAATCATCCAGCAAAGCCAGGATTTCTTCGCCGGTTTTGGAATCCAGGTTCCCGGTTGGCTCATCGGCCAATAGCACTGGCGGCTGAAAAATCAGGGCGCGAGCGATGGCAATTCGTTGGCGTTCTCCGCCGGACATTTCATCGGGACGATGCGTTGTCCGGGCTCCAAGCCCGACTTTATCCAACATCATTTTCGCGCGGCTATCGGCTTCCTTTCTTGAGGTGCCGTTCAGCCTCAATGGCAAGGCAACATTTTCCGAAGCCGTCAGCGTAGGCAATAGATTGAATGTCTGAAAAATCATCCCAATCTTTTCGCGCCGCAACCGTGTCCGCGCATCGTCGTTTAGCGAGGCAATGTTCACGCCGTCAATTTTGACTTCTCCGGAAGACGGTTCGTCCAATCCACAGATCAGATTCAGCAGCGTGGATTTTCCGGAACCGGACGGTCCCATGACGGCAACTCGTTCGCCTTGGCCGATTTGCAAGCTAACGTGATCTAGCGCGTATACGACCTTTCCCTCGCCGTATTCACGCGACACGTTTTCGATTTGAATCATTGCCAGGATTTCCTCAAAGGTAGAGATTCGGTTAGGTAGGCTGCGATTCTTCCATAGCTATGAGGGAAAGTCACGACTTGGCTATGTCCATCATTTCAAGCGAGGCACGTAAACTGTAAACGGCACTGTGATGATTTTATCTTTGCGCTGGAACTGCGACCAGATGCGGTAATTGCCCGGTCGTGGAAAGAAAGTGTCGAACACGACATCGGGTTTACATGGAAGCTTGCTGCGCTCTTCAGCGCTCAGGTCTTCCGCAATCATCTCGGTCGGATGCGAATGCAGGTAATTCGTTCCGTCTTCACTCAAGATCAGCGTGTGCCCCCAGGCTCCCAGGTAAGGCTTCAAATCATCCACCGGCTGGCCTGTTTTTTCATCCGTCAGATGGTAATGCAGTTCCGCAGGCTTTCCGGCAAACGGCTCCGCTGGTTCGAATTTCAATTCAAACCGAGTTCCATCAACAGTTCTGACCAGCTTGTCACCAACGGGTTTGTCAGGCGTCAGCCTGGCTAGCGACGAAACCAAATCGCCTTTGAAACCGGCGGTCACCAGATTGTGATGTGTGACCTGAGGCGTTCCTCCGCCCGGGAAAAAGTCGCAGAAGATTTTGTAATACCCGGCTTTCGGCAATTCCGTGATGATCGTAAAACTGCCATCCGGCTGTTTATCGGGATGGATGTGCTGAAACGATTCAAAGTCCTGGCTGACGACAAACAGATGAAACGGCATGTCGTGCAGAATGTTGAACTGTTTTACTTGCTGGTTTGTGGACGGGTTAAAGATCGTAAAGCGGAGCTTCACCTTTTGCCCGGCTCGCGGCGGTGAAGGATTGGTTTGAATTCGGACGATGAAATCCCCAGATTCGGGCGGAGCCGCTTTCACCAGTTTCATTTTGCACTTTGGGCAAATTCCCGGCTTGTCGGAAATCACGTCCGGATGCATGGGGCAGACATAAAAACTGTCGCTGCTGAGCGTTCCGGCTTTGGTCGCCACCAGCTTCATATTGCATTTGTGGCATTTGCCCGGCACTTTGGAATTTACATCAGGGTGCATGGGGCAAACATAAACAATCTGCTCCGGAACCTGCGGGTCTTGCCCCAAAACAGGAAGCCCCATTGCCGCAACGGCCAAACTGCTTTTCAGAAACTCTCTGCGATTACTGCTCATAAACTACCTCGAACAACTTATTTCCCTATCGCGGCTTTCAACCGTTGTTGCAGTTTTTCCATATCCCCTGCCACGGTTCGCGCCCCGGCAAACAAAACCAGCGCAAGCAAGAACGAAACCACTGGCGCGGCGTAAAACGCTTGATGCAATCCAATCGCCCGAAATTCTGCCGGAACCTGTTTGACGCTTTCAAAAATTTGCCCGGCGTTTGCCGCAGCTTTCAACGCAAATTTATCGCTCAGCATTCCAAGGACTTTCGACCCAAACGCGCCGCCCAGAACATACATCGCGAAAAAGTACAGCGCCATAGCCGTGCCTCGCAAATGAGGTTCGACCACATCCTGGATCGCCGGATACACCGTCACATAGTATATGTAAAACAACAGCCATCCCATTCCCATCAAAACGGTAAACAGGACCATTTGGTCTTTTGGCAGATTCAATGCTAGAAATACCAGTGGAGTTGAGATCAGCAGCGAAAGCGCAGCCACCAGCATTCGCCCGTTCGCTCTTTGCTTGCGCACCCAATCTGCCAGAAAGCCGCCCAGCAATAAACCCAGAACGCCCACCGCTCCAAGCACAACAGCGGCGATATTGTTCGCGCTTTTCAAACTCAGACCATAGTAGCGAACCAGGTAAAGCGGCATATAGGCATTCACGGCATAAGCGTTAAAGTTGTGCAGCGCGCCAGCCAGTATGATCCACCACATTGTCGGAATGCTCAGCACTCGGCGATACGGGGAAACGCCGTCGTCATGAACCGGAACTTGAACAACTTCAGAAGCACCTCGCGGCAGTTCCCGGATCATTAGCGCAAGCACGGCAAAGATAAACCCTGGAATTTCGGCGAAAAAGAAGTCTTTGCGCCAGCCGTACGCCTCTCCGATCTGTCCGCCGAACTTATTGCTCAGGAAAATGCCGATGGGCAGTCCAAGCATGAAAATC
>CAZXHW010000080.1:5958-15073 GCA_964639915.1 uncultured Heliomicrobium sp. | reverse complement strand
GGAAACCGAATCCAGTTGGGAACTTTTGACGACCATCATCATTCCGAAATGGCGCTGATCGGCAAACAGCAACTTGCGTCCGTTATCCAGCCAAAACGTGGCGTGCGTATGCGGCGGCGGAGCTTCATCAGCATCTACGTGAATAAAACGCCCGGTCATTCTCAAATGCGTAATCCAGGTTTTCTTGTTCGACAGATGCGCCAGGATGTGTTTGCCACGGCGGGTAACCTCTTCTACGCGAGCGCCTTTAAGCCATGCAGCAAATTGGCGCGGTGAATTTTCAGGCGCAAGTTTATCCCGTAAAAGCTGCGCTTTGACGAAAGTTCGCCCGGCAATCAGCGCACGCAAATGACGCGCAACCATTTCGACTTCAGGAAGTTCAGGCATAACCCAGTGTTTACCATAAACCGCTGAAGCTCGCCAAAACTGCTGGCAAATGAATTGCCTTTTGCTTTGGGTTCGTGTCATAAACCGGCCTCCACAACCATCGGAGGCTTTCCCATGAAACACAAACTGATTCGGATATTGACCTTCAGCGTTGCCATTTCGCTCTGCGTCTCTGTTCCGTCTCAGTCACAGGAAAAACAGAAGCTGCGAAAGTTTGGTTGGAGCCTGGAGCAGCAAGACAAAGAGAAAAAAGGCGCGGAAGAAAACAAAGACTTCAGTTCCCCGCAAGATGGCAAAGCTGTCGTTACAAATTTTGAAGCGGAGACAGTGCGCGTTGAAACGACGCTGGTAGTGTTTGAAACGCTTGTTCTGGCACAAGACGGCAGTCCAATTGCAGGATTGAAAAAAGAAGACTTTGAAGTATTTGAAGAAGGGCAATCACAGGAAATCGGGACCTTCGCGCTCGGCGATGGATCAACTGTGCCCCGTTCGATCATTTTGATCATTGACCACAGTAACAGCCAGCTTGCGTACATCAACGACAGTGTCGAAGCAGCCAAAGTGCTGGTAGACAAACTCAAACCCAAAGACCGAATGGCGGTCATCACTGATGATGTCAGCTTGCTGGTTCCCTTTACGCAAGAAAAAGCGCAACTCAAGAATGGGCTGAACTCATTAAAAGCTAAAGTCGCGGGCGGCCGTTATGGCAAGAGCTTGCAGTTGAGCGCCTTGCTGGCGACATTGCAGGAACTGGTGGCGGAAGAAGAGCGTCCGATCATTGTGTTTCAAACTGATGGCGACGAGGTGCGTTCCATGAAAGACATGGCCGATGGGGCAAACAGGGCAAAGCAATACCGTAGAAATTTTGGACTCGAAGAAATTTACCGTGAGGTGGAAAAAGGCAGGGCGACAATTTACAGCATCATTCCAGGCCCCCGCTTGCTGGGTCTTTCATGGGAAGAACAGATGAAAAATATAGAGATAATCACCCTGCAGGAGGATGAAGCCTGGAATCAGGCCAAGCTGCGTCGTGGATCATTCTTGCGACCCAGCTTTCCAAGAAAAAGGTCCGTGGAAGAGTACGAAATGTCGCTTGCTCTAAGGCTGGGGCAACATGAGCCGTTATCGGCAATCAGTCTGCTATCGGGCGGAGCCTGGGCTTATCTGGAAAAGCCGTCGCTGGCGGCAAACATTTACGCGCAGATTTTTACCAGCATTGAACAACGTTACATTCTTGGCTATTACCCGACGAACAATTTGCGTGACGGGAAACGCCGAAAAGTGGAAATCAAAATTCGCAATCATCCCGAATATCAAACTCTTGGGCGAAAAGCCTACTACAACTTGGAACGACGAAAACCCAAATGAACCCAAATCAATCACGCCGCCGCTTTGTTCAATCCTTAACCATCGCAGGAGTCGCTACTATGACTGCCCACGACTTACTTGCGCAGACCGCCAAAAAGCGCAACATCAAACTTGGCTTCGACAATTTTTCGATCCGCGCGATGGGCTGGAAAGCGCCCCAACTGTTGGAGTACGCCGCAAAGCTGAAAGTAGACACGGTGCTGTTTTCCGACCTGGACGTGTATGAAAGCCACGACGAAAAGTACCTAAAAGACATCAAGAAAAAAGCCGACGATCTGGGCATTGAAGTGCAAGCCGGAACCGGCAGCATCTGTCCTTCGGCAAAATCCTTCAGCCCGCGGTTCGGTTCTGCCGAAGAGCATTTGCTGCTAACCATTCGCGTCGCCAAAACGCTCGGCTCAAAAGTCGCGCGCTGTTATCAAGGCACCGCCGATGACCGTAAATTGCCCGGCGGATTGCCTGCGCGCTGGAAAGACACGATCAAAGTTTGCAAAGCTGTTCGCAGCCAAGCCATTGATGCAGGCGTCAAAATCGCCATCGAAAATCACGCCGGAGATATGCAAGCCTGGCAACTGGCAAACTTGATCGAAGATTGCGGGCGCGATTTCGTAGGCGCGACGCTGGATTCCGGCAACGCAACCTGGACGCTGGAAGATCCGATGCGAAACCTGGAAATTCTTGGACAATATGCGGTTACGACCGGCGTGCGAGATTCAATGGTGTGGGAAACGCCGGAAGGCGCAAACGCTGGCTGGACAGCGATTGGTGAAGGCCAAGTGGATTGGCAAAAATACTTTGACCGTTTTGCCGAACTTTGCCCCGGAGTCCCGGCACAACTGGAGATCATCTCCGGAGCGATCCGTCCGTTTACCTACCAGAAAGAAGACTTCTGGCAGTTTTATGGCGACATCCGCGCGAAAGAATTTATGAACTTCACTGCTATGGCCAAGCGCGGCAAAGCAATCGAAGCGTTCAAGGTTCCCGCAGGCCAGGATCGCAAACTTGCCGAACAGGAATTTCAAAAGGCTGAATTGGAACGCAGCATCAAATACTGCCGCGAAGTTTTGGGTTTAGGATTGAAATCCTAGCTGCCCATTTATCCTTGGCCCGGCAGCTTCCGCGTCTCGTCTTCAATGACGCTCAGGGGCTGCTTTATCGGATTGGTCGGTGGCGGTGAAGGCTGGTAAACCGGCGGCTGATAGGTTTGCGGAATCGGTTGTTGCCCAGGCTGAGGCAAACCGTAAGGCGCGCCTGGCGGCATTTGTTGAGGAGGCGGCATCTGTGACGTTTGGGGATACATCATTTGCTGCCGCATCATCATTTCCTGCATTTGGGCTTCCAGCAATCTGCGCTTTTGAGCCTTGAACCGCATAACCACGAAAACGATGCCAATCGGCAGCAATACTGCGCTGATACCAGACAACGATCCCAAGCCAAGCGTGCCAAAAATCGCAGGCGAAAATACCATCAACATAATCAGCAAAATCATCTGCTGTTTTGGCGTCATTCTTTCTGTCGCCCGGGAAACCAAATCAGATGAGGCAGGTTGAGCCGGAGGTTGCGGCTGGGGCAATTGCGCCGTTCCGCCACTGGCAACGTAACCCGTCACTGGTTGAAGTCCAAGACCGCATTGACGACAAAATTTGGTTGTATCCGGATTTGGCGATCCACACCGTGGGCAAAACATTTTGGAATACCTTTCTACTTATTAAACCGGCGCGTTTCGTCTTCAATCACACTGCTTGGAATAGGATTAGCAGCACTGAGCGGATTCGTCGGTGGCGGCGCAAGCTGTCCTTGAAACACCGGTTGCGGAATTGGCGATGAGTAAGGCTGTCCAGTCGGTTGGTATATCGGCTGTTGAGCAGCAAAATGCTGTTGAACCTGTTTTTCCTGCAACCGGCGCAACTGCGTTTTGTAATGATAGATCGCCCAGGTGATTCCCAGCGGAATCAACAAAAACGTCGCGGCAAACACTTCGCCCGCGTTGAACATTTCTTCACCGATGATGGCCAATACGATTGGCAAAAAGATCATGGCCATAATCGTCATGATCCTCTTCTGCTTCAGCGCCAGCATCTCAGAAGTTTCCGCCAATTGAACCGGCAAAGATGGCTGCTGGTGCATCGGTGCCGGGCTGATCAACGCGCCTGTGCCTCCGCTGGCAACAAAGCCACTGACTTGCGCGATGGGCAATCCGCACTGTCGGCAGAATTTGATCGTTTCAGTGTTTGCCGTTCCACAACGAGGACAATACATTCCAGACCTTCTTTCAATGGACAGAATTTACAGGATTCACTCAGGATTTCTTTTTGTTGCTGAATCCTGAGAAATCCTGCTCATCCTGTCAGATTCAGTTTTCAGCGTAAAACGCCGCAGCCGCACTGACGCCGGAATCTTTCGGCTTGTACCCTTCATCTTTCAAACATTTTTCCAGCGCACCCAGCAGCAACAACACATTGTTTTCTGTGCTGCCCGCTCCCATCAAGCCTACGCGCCAGACTTTGCCTTTGAAAATGCCCAGACCGCCGCCAACTTCGATGTTGAATTCATTCAGCAACCGACTGCGGACTTTCGCGTCATCCACACCTTCGGGAATCGCCACGGCATTCAGCGTCCACAACCGATGCTCAGGAGCCACCGCCATCGCCATGCCCATCGCTTCGACGCCAGCAACCAACGCGCGATGGTTTCGTTCGTGACGCTTGGAGCGGTTTTCTAATCCTTCTTCGGCAACAATTCGCAGAGCTTCGTGAAGCGCGTAATTCATACTGATCGGAGCAGTGTGGTGATACGCACGAGCGCCTCCGCCGGTTCCACCAGAAGCGTCCGCCCAATACGCCGTCAACAAATTCGTGTCCAGATACCAACTGCAAACCTTGGTCTGCCGAGCCTTAATCTTTGCCACGGCTCGGTCGCTGAATGTCACAGGAGCTAGCCCCGGCGGACACGATAGCGCCTTTTGTGTTCCGGCATAACAAGCGTCAATCCGGTTGCGATCAATGCCAATCGAATGCGCGCCGATGCTGGTGACGGCGTCAATCATCAAAAAGCCATCGCGTTCGTCGGCGATTTCGCGCAACGGTTCGAGTTTCTGCAACACACCGGTCGAAGTTTCGGCGTGAACCGCAAACAAAACTTTTGCGCTGGATTCGCGCCAGGCTTTGCGCGTCTTTTCCAAATCCACGGGCCCGCCCCATTCGCATTCGACGCGAACGGGCTTGGCTCCCACGCGCAGCGCCATTTCGTGCATGCGTTCGCCGAAATAGCCGTTGATGCAAATGACGATTTCTTCGCCGGGTTCCAGCAGATTGGCGACCGCGGCTTCCATCCCGGCGCTGCCCGTGCCTGAAATCGGCATCGTCAGCCGGTTGTTGGTTTCAAACACGTAGCGCAACAGTTCCTGCACCTCGTCCATCGTCCGAACAAAGATCGGGTCGAGGTGCCCGACCAGCGGCGCAGCCATCGAACGCAACACACGGTCATCCACAGGACTTGGCCCCGGGCCAAGCAAAACTCGGCGCGGCGGATTCAGCGCAGCAATCGCGGGCGCATCAGCAATAGACATAACGAATCAATTTCTCCGGTATTTTGAAATGGGAAGATCGCGGCGTTTCACCGCACAGGAAAGGTATCATCAAGCGCGAAATCGGCCAAGAGGAAGCAGACCAATGGTCTCCAGACTCTCAGTCCCCTGAATCGAGCGATGTTGGATTAAGGACTTCTGCGATTACTTCACTCGGATAGATCAAGCACGTTTCTTGTAGTGTTTAGAACCATTAGGAGCCTTCAATATCGAATGAGTCAGTTGCTCCTGCTTACTTAATGAACTCAACTGCAATTGGTTCGCCGTCAAATGGCGATCCGGCATCGGTTGAGCTGCGATACGTGATCTCCACCAACCGCTCCTGCTTGATGGGCCCACAGACAATGACCGAACTGACGTCCGGCGTGAAGGTAATGAATTGGACTCGGTCTGGCGTGTTGGTATTGAACTTCAACGTGCGGTCGCCTGACGTGACGATCAGCGTCATGCCGGTGTCGGTACAGTCAATTTGTATCAATCGCCCTTTGACTTTGTCCCCATCGAATTTGCGACGTAACAGTATCTTTTGCTTACCTTCTATGGGCGTAGCAGGTTCGGATGGGCTGCCAGCAACTGTTGAGGGCGGTGTTTGCGAGGCCTGCCGCAGAGAATTGTATCGCGCAAAGCTTTCTTCCATATTTTTGATGGTATCAATCATGGTTTGGGCTTGCCCCCGCATGAGCGGATCAGCGGCATCGCGCACAATTGGTTCCAGCGCCTGCCGAGCTAAATCGAATTTCTGCTGGCGCATATAAATCTGTCCCATCAGGAAACCGACTTCTTGCCGACCAGGCGTCAGAATCAGAACGCGTTTGAGCTGTCCAATTGCCGCGTCGAAATTTTCTCCAGTTACCAAGTTGACAAAGGCCATCAGGTAATAAGATTCGGCAAAATTTGGCGCAAGCTGCATCGCCTTTTCCAAATGCTCGCGCATTACCTGAACTGATTCCGGCGAAAACGATTGGACGACATTGTTTTCATTCATGCTTTCGCGGCTGAGCGCAAAGGCATAATAGTAGTGCGCCAGATGATTATCAGAGCCGAGCGCAACTGCCTGCTGTAAATGCTGTTTAGCTTCGGCCACACGTTTTTGTTGCATGCGCAGCACGCCCAACGACGAGTGCGGCAGCGCCAGCTTTGGGTCGAGTCCAATGGATTTCTGCAAGTATTCTTCAGCTTCGCTGCGGCGCATGTGAAGCAGCAAATCGCCAAGGTAATACTGTGCCTCGGCGTCACTCAACAATGAAGCTTGCATGGCGGTGTCGAGCTGAAGCTTTTCATTGACTGTAACAAGCTCAACTTTATACGAATCGCGATTGATATATTCACGCAGTTCCTTTTCCATTACCGCGTAATCAGTTTTGAACGCCTGCTCAAAAGCTTCGCCCTGCGGAACTCCTCTGCCCAGCAATCCCAGAAACTGCGAAAGCTGGGGGCGACGCTTTCCATCCGATCCCAGCATCAGGTAATGCGTCAATGCCCAAGATTGCGAATAAAAAACGCCCTTCTTATCCTTCTCGTTGTATTCCGGCGACCCAGTGGTAATCGCAAATAATTGGTGGAAAGGAAGAAACTGTTTTTGCCTTAACCAAAGAACGTGGTTGGCGACGACTTTGCCCAGCCAGATTTTCTTATCGCCATCGGTCACATCGAACGTGCTGTAATATTCAGCCAGCCCTTCGTTGAACCACGTTGGCAGCTTGGCAGTATTTTCGTTGGTCAAAGAATGGACAAACTCATGAAAGACAATTGCGTACGGATGGGAATCGCTGTTCAGGTCCGCAGACAATGAAATGTAATTTACATCTGCTCCAGGCTGAAAATATCCGCCAACTTCGTTGATCTTGTTCTGATAAACGGGCATAAACGGCTTGAATGCGGATTTATCTTTGAAAACCACAACGCGCGTTGGCACAGAGGAATCCACTTTGACTTTTGGAAAGAGCATCGAAAAAACGTCGCGGAATTGCTCTAGCTTGCTCGCCGCTTTGCGAATGTCTTTTTCACTAGCGTTTCCGACCAGGAAAAAATTCTTCGAGCGAACGCTGGTCCAATTGTCTTTAGCGGCAGCCGAAACGCTTTTGGTGTTAGTGTAGGATTTTTCTGCTAGCAAAAGAGCAAAAGCAATGAAGAAAAGAGCGGCGAGCGAACGGGCGAACGATTTCATAGGGAAAACCTCTGGTAACGATAAAAAGGTGGTGCAGGCTTTTTGAGGTTTCCTGCACAAAAGCCGGGGTGGCGGGCGGACTATATTGGCCGACGCTGCGATCGGTCAATCAAATTTTAGAGCCGGTTTGGCAGCCAGAATTTGTCTTCTCCCAGTGCCATTTGCGGAAAAGCTGCGGCAAGCTGCTAAGCAGATCAACTTGAATTCGCGCCAAGTCCCAGGTTTTGGCCAAGCTAAAAGCGAGCGCGGCTGCTTTCGTCTTTGTCGCAAGCGTCTTCAGATACCAGCCGAAGTTTGCCATCAGCGAGCGGCGTGGGTCAGTCAGGTTGTAAATGAATTGGCTGCGGTCGCAACGGTAATCGCGATTGCGCTTGATGGTCGCGTTGGCTTCCCAACTACCTCCACGAAAATGGTGAATGCGGCTGCGCGGAACGATCGCGGTTTTGTAGCCACGGAAAGCGGCTCGGCGGCAGAAATCTATTTCTTCGTAAAACGCGAAGTAGATGGGATCGAGCAAGCCAATTTGCTCAATGACTTTGCGCTTGATGGCAAAACAAGCGCCTTCAACCCATTCGACTTCAATCCAGTTGCGCGCGGTTTCGCGTTGCAGTTCGGCAAGGTGTTCGCTTAAAGCTGTCTTCGTCCAGGTGTTAAATTCGTCACCGTCATAAGTCAGTTGAACTGCGCCGAGGATGCCGACGTCCTTTTCCTTCTCGCCAATCGCAATCAATTCACTAAGCCATCGTGGCGTGACTTTCGTGTCCGGGTTTAGCAAAACAACGTAATCAGCGTCTTCAGCCAGAGCCTTTCGGATCGCGACATTGTTGCCTTCGGAAAACCCCAGGTTTTCCGAATTGACGATGATTTCGACTTCAGGAAATTGGCCGCGCACCAGTTCGACGCTGTCGTCGCTGGAAGCGTTATCCACCAGCACGGTTTTGAAATTCGTGTACTCCGTCGTGCGCAGAGATTGCAGACAAGGCTGCAACCAGCGGCTGCCGTTGAAGTTCAAAATGATGACGTAAACCAATGGCTGATTCATTTATGACCAACGTTTGAGCAGAGTTGCCGCGACGATCCAGCGAATCACCCTAAGGTTAAAACGAAGCTCTAATGCTTGACGGAACTTTTCCATGCATTTCCTCCATTCGCCTTTCTGCTTCCATGCAAAGCCTGCGCGGATGTGCAATCGCGCAAGCAGGACTTCCCTTTCCACACCACATCGTTGCCAGCAGTCGGGGAAAAGGAGCTCGGTTTCTTTTAGTGCCGCAAGCGGCAACCGCAATCCGCGTTCGATGTCGTCGCCTTCTCCCATCAAGTTGTTGGCGTGAACTCGATAATACGCCATTGTCTTGGCGATGCTTTTGATCGGAAACGCGCGCGCCAGCCGCATCCAGTATTCGTAATCTTCGACGGCAATCAGTTCGCGGCGTTCATTCAACAATCCAATTTTGTCTAGGCATTCGCGGCGAATCATCACCGTCGAATTCGGAATGTGGTCGCCAAGAAGCAAATAGCAAAACGAAGTTTCTCCGGTGTAACCAATTTTTCCCCGAAACTCTTTTTGGCCGTTTTGCTCTGTAAAAATCACGGCTTCGGCGAAGACC
>CAZXHW010000080.1:0-5948 GCA_964639915.1 uncultured Heliomicrobium sp. | reverse complement strand
ACCATTCCAGCTTCCGGGTGACGTTCTAAAAACTCGACTTGTTCAGCCAGCTTGCCTGGCATCCACAAATCATCCCCATCCAGAAAGGCAATGTACCGGCCAGTGGAATTCCTGATCGCCAGATTGCGAGCCGAAGCCGGTCCGCCGTTCGATTTGCTAAAAACCCGAACTGATTTTTCCACGAAGTCACACGAAGAAGACACGAAGCCAGCAATGGATGTTTCCGGTTTTCTTCGTGAATCTTCGTGTGCCTTCGTGGATAAGAGAATTTCCTCCAACGTTGTGTCGGTAGAGCCATCATCAACGACGATCACTTCGAAATTGCCGTAAGTCTGCCCAAGCGCACTGCGAATTGTCGCGGCGATGAACGGCGCTACGTTGTAAGCCGGAATGATGACGCTGACTTTAGGTTGCATATCGCTGACCGCGCAGGTATCCCCACAGAAATGCCAATTGCCGCAGATGATCGAGCGAAGAAAACATCAACGCTTTTTTGGCGCCGTATTTGTCACTGTAAGCTGAAACCCGTTGCGCCAGCGAACGCACGGCGATCATCTGCCTGAAAAATGTTTTCCCCGGTTGCTGGACTTGGTAATCCGGCCAAAGCTGGCTGAGCAGAAAACGCCCTTCGCCGTAATTGCTTAGCGTTCGCAAAAAACTGCTGACGGTTTGCCGGTGGTGATGCAACACGACGGCATCGGTGGCAAAGCGAAACTGAAACCCACGCTCCCTGATCCGGCGGCACAAAGCTGGTTCTTCACCGCCTGGCTTGCGGAAGCGTTCGTCAAATAAATCTGCCCTCAGCAAAACATCTCGGCGAAAACAGGCATTGGCAGTGATCAAGTATTCAATTTCGCCTGATGGGTTTTCCGCCGGTTCCATCAGCCGCGCCAGATCCACGTATTGGCCGATCAAACTGTCGTCAATGCCTTTTATTGCGCCACCGACTCCGGCGACTTCAGCGGAATCAAACCCGGCAACAAGTTGTTGCAACCAATCACGCTCCGGTAAACAGTCGCTGTCGGTAAAGGCAACAAAGTCGCTGCTGGCCAACTTCACGCCAAGGTTTCGCGCCGAAGCTGGTCCGCCGTTCTCTTTGAACGTGTACAGGATTTGGTTGGTAAATGACTTCAATACGTCGGCAGTTCTGTCGGTCGAACCGTCGTCAATGATGATGATTTCTCGCGGCGTCAGGTTTTGGTTCAGCAAACATTCAACCGTTTGCACTATGGTTTCTACGCCGTTGTATACGGGAACAACGACAGAAATTTCGAAGTTGTAAATCTGTTCAGCCAAGTTTTCGTCTGAAATTCACCACAGAAAGCACAAAAGACACAAAATCCGTTTTGTGAGTTTTGTGCTTTTTGTGGTGAGATTAAGGTTTGGAATGATTGTTCCGCCCAGCCATTCGATGACGAACCAGCGAAATCTCTAATTGCCAACGCACCGATGACCAGATCGGAGGCCAATACTTCCGCGCGTGCGTTTCCAAGTCTCGATAATAAGCCGCGTATTCGTCGCCGGTTTTCGCCGCTTCGTGATAATTGCAGCAAGCCAGCACCTGATCCACATTGACGAAATCGTAATGCTGGGCGATGCGCGTCCAGTAATCAAAATCCATCGTCAGGTGCAGCGATTCGTCCAGCCAACCGGCCTTTTCAAAGGCTTCACGCCGCCAGAAAATCGCCGGTTGATGCATTTCGTAGCCTTTCCAAAACTCCAGCAAACGCTGACGGTTGCGATAACGCCCGCGAAGAAAAACCGGCGGCACTCCATCACCATTGATTCGCAAACAATGTCCCGCCAGAGCGAAGTTGCCGCTGCCATTGGCCAGCATTTTCCCGACCGTCGTCAGCGTGTGCGGCAAAAAGAAATCGTCACTGTTCAGCCAGCACAGCACATCGCCTGTCGCTTTTGCCCAGCCACGATTAATTGCATGGCTTTGCCCTTTGTCCGGTTCGCTGACCCAATGCGCAAGCCAGGGTTCGTAACGGCGAATGATGCCCGCGCTGCCATCCGTGCTGCCGCCGTCCATAATGATGTATTCCAAGTTGGGATACTTTTGAAGCAACACCGAACGAATTGTCTGTTCCAGAAACCCAGCCTGATTGAACGAAGGCGTGATGACGCTGATTTTCGGCAGCGAGGAATTCTCGGCTGAATCATTTGGAACAGCTTCTGTCCACGGCCAGCCCACGCAAACGTCGGGCGCGGTTGGCAATTCGTTGATCGAAGGGAAATGCATCGGCCAATGCTAGTCGTTGGCCAACACATTGAGCAATGCCGATTGAACAGAAAGCATTCTTGACAATTGATCGAATGGGAGCCGCGAAGTAAAGTATGTACGTCCAAGTATCAGGATCGCATAGGCGCGATGCTATCGAAGTAAGGAGGTAGATTATGACAGTGACGTTTCCTTTGGAATTTGAGCAACTAGTCAAAAAACGGGCCTCTCAAAAGGGGCTGGATGTAGCGTCTTATCTGCTCTCGCTTGTGCAAAAAGATATAAATGCCGCTAACCCTGCCAATGGCAATGTGGGCGATTACGATCCTGATGCCCTGAATAGAATGATTGCGAAAATGACCAGCCGCACGCTTGAAGAGAAAATGGAAGCACGCCAGCGCGCGATTCAAGACAGCCAGCCTCAAATTGAGCTTCCGCCCGATGTGTCGCCTTTCGATGTGATGCCGGTAGTGAGAGGCAATGAAACCGACGAGGAAGTCATCGCAGCCCTCAAAGAACTGAGCTAAATGCCGGAACTCTATCTTTTCGATACGAATATCCTGGTTCACTTGGTGCGTGATGATGCGACCGGGCAACAGATTAGGGCGAAGTACAAGCCGTTTTCTTTCGACCCCAAGCCGCGTTTTTGTGTGGTGAGCGAGGGCGAAATTCGCTCCCTTGCGCTTCAATTTCTGTGGGGCGGCCCAAAGCTGAATCAAATGGAGTTCGCGCTTGCCCATTTAGGGCGGCTGACGATTGAGAAGCCCGAAGTGATGAACGCTTATGCGATGCTCGATTCCTATTCAAAAGCCCAAGGCATCACGATGGGCAAAAACGATCTGTGGATCGCCGCCGCAGTCTTTTCCGCCGACGCGCAACTTGTGACTACCAATCACTGACGGATTGTCAGTTGAACGTCCTTCACATTAAGGCCAAGGGTTTCCCCTCTATCACCATAGTTATCAACTTTTATTACTACTGAGACATGACCTGCTTGATTGACTAACGCATTTTTAGCGCTTCCAGAAAAAGTTTTAGAGTAGGAGTGGGCTGCGTGATTGCCACCAACTGGGCTTGTTACTTTCGGATGAAATGCATCGATTTCGATGCCATTTGTTTCTATATTCAACCTATAACACAAATCCGCCCTATCCCCATTTCCACACGTAGCCCTAGAGAGGTTCCCGCCTTCACCTGTATTTCCATACCTAAAGGTCAACTCTGCACTTGCCCAAGACCTAGCCGCTCCTGGACATTCGCCAATCCAGCGTACCGATGATCCCCTTGAAATAAGAGTGGAAACTGCTCCCCATGAAGTCTGCAAAGAACAGGTCACTATTGTTTGTGATGGGAGTGGCGGCGATAAGGGAGGAATCAAAAGCTCCGGTGTAATGAGGGCGCCTTTGCTAATTTTGAACTGAACTCTCAACGTAGATGAATTGTTTCCCGGGGTACTGCAAGTGAATGAATTAGACAGCGTCTTATTGGCTGCAAGAGTAAGTTTAGACTCTTTACAGGTTACTCCATTTCCTGGTTTAACACTGACGTCCACCGAGGCCACTCCAGGGTAAAGACGATACCAAACATTAATCCCGAATTCCCTATTGTCCTTAGTATAGCTAAGTGAAGCGTACACTCCAGGCCGCTCAACACATTTTTCTACTATCTTGGCAGCCGCCTCACTAATGGTTTGATATTTTTTGTAGCTTTGGAATTTATTGAAGTACTCGTTGTTGGTGTAATCAATTTTAGATTCACGGAAACTTCTGAAGCCAGTCTCGTCATCATTAAGACCCAATGTAATAAGGACATCTCCTACTGGTATCCCTACTGATGCACCGAGGCTCTTGCTTGATGAATAGCTGCTTTCAGTATCGTACTTTAATAACTTGATAAGGCGTGCCCATTGTTCCTGTTTGATAGTGGCATTTCTAGTTTCATACCACCCGAGTGACCCAACCATTGAACAAGCATCTTGTCCTTGAGCAGTTAAAGATGGATAAGATAGGATACCACCAGCTATTACAACCATTAAGGCAACACGATTTGCTTGTTTTGAGATTGCTGAAATCCATTGTGTGGTCATCATTGACTGTCTCCCCTTTTTACAAAGTGATTGCTTGCGGCTTCAAATACAACTTTGCAATGCCTTGGCGGAATGCTGCCATTGCCTAATGATAATGGCAAGTCATAAATTAACGATGAGGGACAATGAGCAAAGACATAACCTCAACAACTTACATTTCATATTCGCTTGCGCCGATGCTGTCGGTTCGGAATGGCGCGAGCGGTGGAGTTCTACAAGTCGGCATTCGGGGCGATTGAGGTTTACCGGATGGAAGACCCGGGCGGTTCGGTGGTGGCTCGGCTGGCAATTGAAGGCGCAGAGTTTTGGGTGGCGGATGAATCGCCGGAGCATCAGAATTTCAGTCCGGAGTCACTGGGCGGTGGCACAGTTCGGCTGATTCTGACCGGACCGGACCCGGATGCGATGTTCGCGCGGGCAGTTGCGGCAGGCGCTCAAGAGGTCTTCGCGGTGGTGGAAGAGTATGGCTGGCGCTTGGGCCGCGTGGTTGATCCCTTCGGCCATCACTGGGAGATCGGCCATCCGCTGGCGTCGTAGCTTAGAGCTCTGGGCTTGTGGACGCAGCCAACAGATTCTGTTCAATCTCTGCAATCAAAAACGGCAAATTGGGCGGCGTGAAGCGCAAACCAGGGGCGGGTAAGCGATTGTGCTTGATGTCGGGTGGGACGTGTTTGTGATGGGGGTGGGTGCTGACCAGCGTGGGGTCATCGGGATGCGGCTGCGAATCGTACCAATAAAGTTTTTCCGCGCCGCGCCAGACTTCGTAACCATAGCTGACGATCTTCAACTCATCATCAAGCATCAGCCTTTCAACTACGCCTAAGCGCACGCCGCCGGAGAAGGCAATTTCGCCCTTGACGGTTGCTGTCGTAGCACCGCGTCGCGCAACCACCAGCGTTGAATAAGCGATGCCTGGAAATTGTCGCGGCAAGCCATAGATGAAAGCTTCGTATTCAGCTAGCGAGTTCAAGGGGTTCACGGCGTGCGGATCGGTTGATGAGTTCGGCAAGTGAAGTTTGCGCAGTCAGGTTTCTAATCATCTCGCGGTACTGTTCGCGGCGATGAAGCCAGATTTCATAAGCGCCAGCCCAATCGCTCCAATCCAGCACCCAAGCATCATCTGACGGTTCTTCACCTGAATTGTAAGCCTCATAAAATGTCTCGGAGAGAACACCGTATTTGCGTTCGTAATTCTCCAAATCGCTTTCGAGTGCGTGAATGTCTCGCACCACTTCGTCAATATTCATTGATTTGCTCCTATCAAATGAAAGCTTCAGGCAAAGCGATTATATGGTTCCTGAAGCTGAACGGCCAACGTTCAAGATGCGATCCGGCGGAGCTTGCAAATCCCACACGACACCACACCACGAAAGCGCCTTCAGACAGTAATGCGCCACATCCAGCTCCCACCAATAAAATCCCTGCCGTTCCGAGGCCGGATAGTAATGATGATTGTTGTGAAAGCCTTCGCCGAGCGTGATCAAGGCGACCCAATAGTTGTTGCGGCTTTCATCCTTAACGGCGAAGCGGCGGCGGCCAAACCGATGCGCCACCGAATTGACGCTGAACGTCCCGTGATACAGCAACACAGTGCTGAGCACGTAACCGTAAATAAACATCTGCAACGCCGATGTCTGC
>CAZXHW010000079.1:0-15074 GCA_964639915.1 uncultured Heliomicrobium sp. | reverse complement strand
CATCAATTGAATCCAGCTCTGTGGTGAAGCGAAGCTTGTCATTGCCTGCACGTTTAATCATTGCGCCAAGCGCGGCGGTCAGTCCCAGACGGTCAATGTGAAAAGGACGCAGGTTATAGGCGATTTCGCGCGCTTCCAGAATCGCGTGCCCCGCGGCGTCGGCAATTTCTTCAATTTGTTCGATAGCCCGGTCGTGATCTTCCGGTTCGGTCAAACTGTGCAACGCGCGGTTTTTGATGATCACCAGACTCTGCCCCAACCCATCGTGCAGTTCCGCCGCGATGCGCTTGCGTTCGGATTCCTGCGATTCGATCAAGCGGCGCGAAAGTGTTTCTTGTGATTCCAGCAGTTGTTGCGAAAACGCTTCTTTGACGGCGTGCTCTTTTCGCAGTTGAGCAACTCGCAGCCGATAGATCAATGTGGCAAGTCCCGCCAGACTCAGTCCCATCAAGCCCAGAAACCACCAGGTGCGGTAAAAAGGCGGAACGATAACGACCCGTAAACTGGCTCCGGCTTCATTCCACACGCCATCACTATTGGCGGCAATCACCTTGAACGTATATTTGCCCGGCGGCAAGTAGGAATAATTTGCTGTGCGGCGGGCTCCTGCTTCGATCCAATCCTGATCCTGCCCAATCAATTTGTATCGGAACCGCATCTGCTCCGGTTTAATAAAGCTCAACCCGATATAGTCAATTTCCAAATTGGCCTGCCCCGGCAGCACTCGGATTTCGCTACGAATGTCCGTCTCGGCGTTATCAATTTTCACCGTTTCGATTTGCACCGGAGGCGGCAAGGGATTCAGCGGAACGGCTTCCGGGTTGACCACCGCAACACCGCCCAAAGTCGTGAATAACAATTTGCCGTCCGCTGTTTTTGCGCCTGAAGGCTGCCGCCCGCCGTTACAGTCGCGGCTGAGCAGCCCATCCACTTTGCCGTAGGAGATAGAGGTAACAGTGCGGATTTTGCCCTCCGCCAGATCATTCAGTTGCTGCTTGCTGACGGAAAACGGCCCGCGGTACCCCGTAATCCAGAAATTGCCGCGCCCATCTTCCTGGGTTTGAAAGACGGAATTGCTGTACAGCCCTTGCTCCATCAGGAAATTGGTAAACCGCCCACCTTTGAAGCGGCTCAGACCTCCATCAAACGTACCCAACCAGAAGGTGCCTTCAGCATCTTCGTAAATGGACCAGACGCGATTGCTGGCCAACCCGTCTTTCGTGGTAAATACGGTGAACTGGCCGTCGCGATATTTCACCAAGCCGCCTTCAGTACCGAACCAAAGCGTGCCCTCTTTGTCTTCGTGAATCGCTCGGACCGTATTTGATGGCAGGCCGTCTTGTTTGGTGTAGCCGGTTCTGACACCGTCTTTAAACTTGTACAGGCCGAAATGTGCGCCCACCCATAGCTGCCCTTGGCGGTCTTCGTGAATGGCCCAGACATTCATGTGGGGAATGGGCGTCGAAAAAACGCCGTCCTTGAAGGAGAACAATCCATTAAAGGCACCGATCCACAACCGCCCAGAGCGATCTTCATGCAGGGATTGCAGGCCAGTCAGCGGCAAACCATTGGCGGGACTGTAATTGGTGATCGCACCGTTCGTAATTTTGCTCAAGCCTACATGCGTTGCCGCCCAGATGTTGCCCGCGCGGTCGGCCAGCACCGCGTGAATGATGTCTCCACCCAAGCCCTGCGCCGTCGAGTAACCGGAAATAAATTGCGGCGTCATCCGATTCAGCCCGCCCGTGCCCGTCCCAATCCATAAAGTGCCTTCGCGGTCTTGATAAAAGGTATTGATGGCGTTGCTGGAAAGCCCGTCAGCAGTGGTGTAGCGCGTTGGCAGCGCGCCGGGTTCGTCCCGGAACCGAATCAAACCGGCGTTGTTTGTGCCAAACCAGAACGTGCCGTCTCGATCTTCCAAAACAGCCTGAATTGCCTGATCCGGGAGTAACCCGATTCGCTGTGTGTAATCAATTACCTGGCCATCCTGCACCTTGAAGATGCCGCGTTCGCGCATCGCCACCCAAACCGTATTGCTGCGGCGAGTCTCATAGATGGTGTTCCAGTTCTTTTTTGGAGTAACCGGCAGAACGTAATGCCGAACCTGATCGCCATTGCGCGCGTGCAGGCCGTCTTTATCGAGTGACCAGCGCGTGCCGGACTGGCCCAGACGAATGCTGAAGTCAGCGGCGAAACCTGGCTCTTCCACATAATTGCCATTTCGCCACCACGCTGACCCTGATTGGATGGAAAGCAGGAGTTCGCCCGGACGCCCCTCTTGGATCTGTTCGACCTGACTGTGCTTTCCCTGTTCCCGCATAAAACTGGTAAAGATGCCGTTTTGATACCGCATTACACTACCGTCAATTGTCCCAACCCAAAGTGCGCCAGCCGAATCTTCGTACAGTGAAAAGCAATCATTGACACTCATGCCAGGAGTGTTGCGTTTGTCAAAAATGGTAAAACGCACCCCATCAAACCGTGCCAGCCCGTTGTAAGTTCCTACCCACACATAGCCATCGCGCGTTTGCGTGATGGCTAGCACAGTTGCTTGGGGCAGCCCTTGTTCAGTCGTCCAGGTATCGAAGCGGTATTGCGCCAAAACCGCGCTGGGCAAAAGACTGCTGGCAAGTACTGCAAACAATAGCGCGGTCAGGCATTGCCATCCGCGACACTGCAAACATTTCGAGTTAATTGAGGAAGTAGCAAACATGCGTTTTTTTCTCAGGCATTTACCGGCAGCGGCAGTTTCAATTCGGTCTTCGTGCCGTGGCCGGGCGCGGAGGTGATGGTCAGCGCGCCCTCCAAAATGCGCGCCCGCTCGGTCAGGCCCAGCAACCCGAAGCCGCTGCCGTTGGTGGATTCACGCCGCACGCCGGGCGTAAAGCCCCGTCCGTTATCCTGAATTTTCAGTTCAACCATTCGGTTGTAGTGCTTGATCGTTACGCTTGCCGCGCTGGCTTCTGAATGCTTGATGATGTTGCTCAGGCATTCCTGTATAACGCGATAAAAATTGATCTCCTGTTCCGGCGTCAGCAATCCGTCAATCGAATCCAGTTCCGTTGTGAAATGAAGCTTGTCATTTTCAGCGCGCTTGATCATTGCGCCAATCGCGGCGGTCAGCCCCAGCCGGTCAATATGGAACGGGCGCAGGTTGTAGGCGATTTCACGGGCTTCAAGAATGGCGTGGGAGGCTGCGTCGGCAATTTCCTCGACCTGTTCGATGGCGCGGTCCAGGTTGTCAGGCTCGGTCAAGCTGTGCAGCGCGCGGTTTTTGATGATCACCAGACTCTGCCCCAATCCATCGTGCAATTCGGCGGCGATGCGCTTGCGTTCGGCTTCCTGCGATTCGATCAGTCGTTTTGAGAACGCTTCTTGTACGCGGCGCGCGCGATTGGCCAGGTTCAGCCGCCACTTGAACACCAGCCTGACAATCCCCGCCAGCGCCAGAACCAACAACGCGCTGAACCACCAGGTGCGATAAAACGGCGGCAGCACAATGATGCGCAAACTGCGGCCTTGCTGGTTCCAGGCGCCGTCGCCATTGTCCGCAATAACGCGAAAGGTATATTCGCCGGGCGGCAAATACGGATAGTAAGCGGTGCGGCGCGTCCCGGATTCAATCCAATCCGGCTCCAATCCTGTCATTTGATATTTGAATTCGATGTGTTGTGGGCTGATCCAATACAAACCGGTGTATTCGATTTCCAACCCACTTTGGCCGGGCAAAATGGTTAATGGCAAATTGGCAGAGTTGATGGGAATCGTTTTCCCCGCAAGTTTGATAGATTCAATATTGACCAGAGGGGCAGGTTCCTGATGGTTGCGCGGTTCAATCATGACGACTCCCTTCAGCGTTGGAAACAAGAGTCTGCCATCGCGGGTTTTCCAGCCAGCAGGATGTCCCATGCAAGATTCGCGATTGATGATTCCGTCGGCAATGCCATAGGCGTAAGAAGAAACCGACGGGCGACGCCCATCGCAAAAATCATTCAGGTCCGCCAGACGCGTACGGAACAGTCCCCGGTTGCTGTTCATCCACAAATCACCGCTATCATCCACCATCAGGTTGTAAGTCAGATTGTCATACAGCCCATTTTTCATGCTGACATTGGCGAACTTGCCATCCTTGAACCTGCTTAGGCCCCCGCTTCCTGTCCCAATCCAGATCGCGCCATCTGCCGTCTCGCACAGCGCATAAAGCTGATTGCTCACCAGTCCGTCTTTGGTCGTCCAGGAGGTGAACTTTCCGTGGGCATACCGATTGAGACCTCCGCCCCAGGTTCCAATCCACAACTGATCCGCACGATCCACCAACAAGGCTGAGACGATGTTGTTGGAAAGCCCGTGACTCGTATTCAACGTGGTCACGCGCCCGTCGCGAAACAACAACAAGCCCCCGCCATCCGTTCCTACCCACAAATTTCCGGCGCGGTCCGTGGCAATAGATCGAATGCCGTTTTCCAACCGCCCGTCGCCGGCAATCACCGTGGTAAAGCGGCCATCCTTGAATCGCGCCAGCCCTCCTGTTGTGCCGACCAACAAATTCCGGGCAGCGTCTTCGTGGAGTGCGACGATGTGGTTGTTTGGCAGGCCGTCTTTGGTCGTCCAATTGGTGAACGATCCGTCTTTGTAGCGACTTAACCCCGCCACCGTTCCCACCCATAGCGCGCCCGCTGAGTCTTCGATGACAGGTCTGACGAAATCATTGATCAATCCATTTTCCTGCGTCAGCAGGCTGACGCGTCCAACCCTGATCTGACACAGCCCGAAACCGTTTGTTCCCGCCCACAAATCCCCTTCCCTGGATTGATACAAGCTGAGGACACGGTCAGACGGCAAGCCATCCGCCGCCTTATAGCTTTCGAAGCGCCCCTGCCGAAGCCGCATCAGGCCGCCGCCCATCGTCGCAATCCACAAGTAGCCTTCCTGGTCCTGCAAAATCGAACGAATATCGTTGCCCATCAATTCGGGGCGTTTAACGTAAACGGTGAAGCGGCCTTGGCGGAATTGAGTCAGGACACCTCCATTTGCCCCTAGCCACAGCGTTCCATCCTTATCCAGCGCAAGCGACCGAACCAGATTGCTCGGCAAACCATCTTTCGCCGTCCAGGTGGTGAACTGCTCATTTTTGAATCGTGTAAGCCCCTGGCTGGTGCTGATCCACAAGGCGTTTTCCTGGTCCACAACCATTGCCCACACCTTGTTGTCCGGTAGTCCGTTTCGTGTATCCCACACTGTAAATCGCCCATTGCGGAAAAGATTCAATCCTCCTCCCCGCGTGCCTACCCACACATTTCCCGCGTGATCTTCCAGCAAAGAATAGATCGGCCCTTCTGAAAGCCCTTCAGCCGCACCGAAATGGCTGAACTGCCCATCACGATAGCGTGTCAGGCCGCCCCCATTGGTCCCCATCCACAAATACCCCTGCCGGTCTTCCAGCAGCGACAGCACGTGATTGTTTTTGATGGCGGGCGTGTTGTTATTGTCAAAAACGGTAAAGCGGACGCCGTCAAACCTTGCCACACCCTCTACCGTCGCCACCCACAAATATCCGTCTCGCGTCTGAGTGACGGCCATGATGGTGTTTTCCGGTAGCCCGTCCTGATCTTGCCAAACCAGTTGCTGGTAGCGGCCAAACACCCGACGCGGACTGACTGTCTGCCCGACGGCGCAGTCGGCGATAACGACCATCAATAACACGACCAGCCAGCGCCACTTGTGGCCGGGCAAACATTTCGAATGGATTGGGAAAAGAACAAACACGCGTCTTTTCAGTCCTGTTTCCAGATTTGAGGTAAGGACCAGGCGTTACAGCTCGGCGCAAACCCTGGCTCCAATTTGATTCCATTCTGGGGTAGGAGTGAGATTGGAAAACGATTTTTCAGGTGGTCAGCCATTAACATCCTTAGAGCCATTTACTTCAACAATGAGGAAGTTTTGCCACATGGTTATAACGTGTCTCGCACAGGAGCGTCAATTTTTCACAGAAAACAAAAGAGGGACGATTTAATAATCGCTCCTCTTTTGCCGGTTAAAGAAAGTACTTTTACTGGTTAATCGTCAGCGTCAGGGCGCGAAGTAACCGACAAGATCCACCACCAAGTCTGTTGTGCTTGCGGCGTAGCGCTTGAAGGCTCCGTCGTTCCCCAACCCGACCGTGAAATGACGGTTGAAGGTGATGCCTGTCCGGTAATTCGACGTCGCGATAAAGGGTTGATTCGCGTCGCTCGGCCAGAACGTCAAGTAACCGTTGGCGATTTCGTTGACGGTCGTCGCATTGCCGACCACGGCTTGGGCAGCAGCCGGAATATGCGAACAAGCTCCGGTCGCTGTTTGCAGATACGCTGTGCCACCAGCCATTGGTGTGCTCGGCGTAAAGCAAGCCGTCATGCCTGCACGCGTATCAAGCAGGCGCGATGGCCCGGACAGCGCGTTGAACAACAAGCCTTGGCCGTTCGCATCATTCAACTGCGTCGAATAATAGCCTGTCACATCCACGACCAAATCCGTCGTCGAAGCGACATACATGTTGAACTGGCCGCTTGGCGACAAGCCCACCATAAACGGCGAGTTCAGGTTCACGCCGGGTTGGAAGCTCGCGCTGGCGATCAGCGGGCGCTGGGCGTTTGACGGATACAGCGTCAAAAAGCCGTTGGCCTGGGGACTGACCGTTGTCGCGTTGCCGGTCAGCGCCATCGCTCCGGCGGGAATCAACACGTTGTCGCAAGTCGTCGTGCCGATCTGCGAAGTGTCCGTGTTTCCTTGCAGAGGCGCTCCCGGCGTAAAGCACGCCGAAGCTCCAGGCCGCGTGTCAAGCAATCGCACAGGTCTGGGCAGCGGGTGGAAGTACAGGCCCGTCGCTGACGGCGGCGCGTAATAGCCCGTGATGTCCACCACGATATCCGTGTCGGTTGAAGCAAAGATTTTGAACGCTCCATCGTTTGCACCTAACCGAACGGTGAACAGACTGTTCAAAATCTGGTTGGCGGCAAAGTTGGAATTCGCCGAATTGGGCTTGGCAATGTCGCTTGGGTAAAGCGTGAAATAGCCTCCACCGGATTGAACAGAAGTCGCATTGCCGACCAGAGCCGCTGCATTCGCTGGAATTGCCAAGCCGTCACAGGTTCTGCCCGCAGCCGTCTGCGTCCGCGAAGTGTTGCCAGAAATCTTGGCTCCCGGAGCATCACAGCCCGTTGCTCCAGCGCGCGTATCCAGCAATCTTACAGGATGCGCCAGCGGATAAAACTGCAAGTTATTTGCGTTGACGCCGCCGCTGTTATTAACAGTGAGCGAAAAACTGGCATTGGTTCCCAATCCGCACAGATCCACCGCACGAACCGTCACATTGTACGTTCCCACCGGACCTGCATTGAGAATCGAAATGACACCCGTCGGCAAAACGATAATGTCGCCGGTAAATGCCGGTGTGACGCTTTGCAATGCGACGAAGTTAAGCGCGCCATTGTCACTGGGTCCCGAAGTTGGGTTGATCGTCAACGAACCGCCGGCATTGACGAAATGCACCAGGTTATAGCTCAACGTCGGCGGAGCGTTGGGGGTGATGTTGATCTGGAATATGGCGGTGTTGAATGCGCCTTCGTCATCCACTACACGTAAGACAAAGAAAGTATCGGTTGCACTGCAAGAAGTTGTAACAGCGGCCATAACTTGGCCCCCGGTGTTTATGTTCAGATTCGAGAGTGTCACACCGTTCTTGGTTGCCGACGCGCCGCCTTCCACCAATACCTGCAAAGTATTTGATGCTTGATCCTGATCGCTCACATTCGCGACGTTGTAAAAGAACTGTGTGTCGTCGCCCGCCTGTATCGCGAAGTTTGCCTGGGGGGTGATTTGTGGAGCGTGATTGGGCGGACGATACACGTAAACCGCACCTTTGTTTGTGCCTTCTCCGAAAGCGCCGCTGGCCAGCGTTTGTCCAGCCAAAGCAACTCCGCCACCCATGTAAGCGCTTGCGCTGCCGTTACCGGTAAATCGCTGATCCTGGCTCCACACAGTGCCGCTCCGGGTAAATGTATAGGTCGCTCCGTGAAGGCTATTGCCGTTGACGTTTTTGTAATACGCACCGACAACCGCCGTGTCGCCATCAAGCGCGACGGCATTCCCGAAAAAATCGCCTGTGGCTTGATCGTTGGCGAGCAATTTATCCTGCTGACTCCAGGTATTGCCGGTGCGTTGAAAGACATACGCCGAACCGTGATTGCTGGCGATGAAGGAACTATCCATCCAAGCGCCGACCAACAGCGTGTTTCCTTCCAAATCCAGCGCGCTGCCGAAATTATCACTTGCGGCTCCGTCCGTCGCCGTTAGTTTTTGCTGGAATGCCCAAACGCCGCCAGACCGTTGATAGGTGTAAACGGAACCTTGCAAAGCATTATTGCCAACCTGATCGTATGCTGCGCCGATGGCAGCGGTGTCGCCGTCAAGTGCGACGCTGTAACCGTAAACGTCGGGTTGCGCGCCATCGAACGCTATAAATTTCAGTTCCTGATTCCAAACCGTTCCGGTGCGTTTGAACGAATATGCTGCGCCCTGACTGAACTGGCCATTGATATCGGCGCCGTAAGCTCCGGCAAGCACAGTGTTGCCGCTGATTGCCACACAAAATCCCAAATGGTCATTCGCCGCACCATCATTTGCGACCAGACGCTGTTGCTGCTGCCAGGTGCCGTTTTGCTTCACGAAGATATACAGCGCGCCTTGTTCCGTTTGTTCTCCGGGCGAACCCACAACCATGGTGTTGCCATCAATTGCGACGGAAGCTCCAAATTCGCCGCCGCCACTGGTGAAAAGCTGTTGGCTGAACACGAACGAAGCCCCCTGGCGTTCGTAAACGTACACCGAGCCTTGATTGGGCGAAGCACCCAGGTCATCGCCCGGCGCGCCAATTGCGATCGTGCGACCGTCTTCGCTGACCGCCACCGCATTGCCAAAACGATCATGGGGCTGCCCATCGCTGGCCGTCAATTTGTTGATTTGCTGAAAGGTGCTGATTTCCGGTGACAAATTGGCGGCGCTTGCTGCCGCGCCGCGCGATTGCCACGAAAACAAGATGACGCCCGCAATCATCAACATTACCGCCAGACCGCAACCGCGTTTGAATAATCCATGCTGAAAAAATCGTTGCTTGAATGTCATGTCCTCTTCTCCTTCTTCGATGATGATTGGCAAACAACATTGGCTTGCCGTTTTTTAGTTTTTGGGCACAGGTTGGCCAGCGGCTGACGCCAATGGCCAACCTATGCAAAGTTTGGTTATTACAGGGAAGCTTTTGTTACTGAATCAGTTCGCGCAGTCTCAAACTGACGAAGTTGAATACGAGAACTTCGTTCGGTTCGTCCAGAACTACCCCCATCGAGGTGAAATTCTTGCCAAACAGCACTTCGTAATCACCAGGGCCAACCCAAACCAATCCGATCCTGTGAGTCGGTCCAACCAGCACGTTTGGAACCTGGTAGGAACAGGTTCCGATACCCGTTGGTTGCGGCGCGTAATACCGCAATGGCGCTCCTGGCTGCGATTCATACCAGACACGCAAGTTGGAACACGTGATCTGCATGTTTGAGCCGTCCGGAATTCGTAACGGCACATTTACCGTTCCCTGGACCGTGCCGAAATGAATGATCGAATTTTGCTGCGCGTACGTGGCGACCGAACAGGTCAGCGCCACCATCAGCGTTGCGATTGCCATAAACAGTTTTGATTTCATTTTTGTTCTCCTTCTCGTGATTTCAAACTTTCGACCAATTTTGTACAGCCGCTGCTGACAACTTGATCGAGTTTTCATTGGCGACACATCGTCGCTCACCCATCACAAGCGCAACGCTTAATTCAAAATGATCATGGCTGAAAATTTATTTTTTCGGCTGGGGAAAAACGGCACCCAATCCATTGCAAAACATTGGCTTAGCGTGTTTATTGCCGTGGCAATTTGGATTACCGTTATTATTCAGGGCTTACGCAGATTCATTGGTTTAACGCAAAGACGCTAAGTGGCAAAGGCGCAAAGCAGGTTTTTCTGAAAACAGCTTCTGGTAATTTCATTCATTTTTTTCGCTGAAATCCCCTTAGCGTCTTTCAACCTCTGCGCCTTTGCGTTGAAGTTGTTCTTCTTGCGTAAGTCCTATATTGAAACTTCGATTGGCAAGGAGGTTTAAACCTTGGTTATCAATGCAGCCACATCTGACGACCGAGCCGAAATTCTGGCGCTTTATTTGGCAGTCGCCACCGTTGAAGGCGGGCTGGCCAGAACCGCGGAGGAAATTTCCGAAGACTACGTTTCACATTTTCTGGGCAAATCGCTGGAAAGCGGGTTGTGTTTGGTGGCGCGCGAATCCGACGGCGGTCCAATCATCGGAGAAATTCACAGCTATGCGCTTGGGCCGCGCGTGTTTGCGCACGTGCTGGGCGAACTGACCATCGCCGTGCATCCGGCCAAACAAGGCTTGGGTGTAGGCAAACGGCTTTTCACTGAGTTGCTGCGACGGGTCGAACAGGAACGGCCAGACATTTTGCGCGTTGAATTGATCGCCCGCGAAAGCAATCGCAAAGCCATAGAGTTTTATCAAAAGCTGGGCTTCAACATTGAAGGCAGGTTTGAAAATCGCATTCGCAGTGTCGGCGGCGGATACGAAGCTGATATCCCCATGGCTTGGCGTCGCGTCTAAAGCATACTCACTTGCGCAAATTGGAAATCAGCCGATTCAAGATGGCTTCACATTCAGCGACGGTACGAGCGGCTTGGTCCCGGCGAGTTTGATTGAAAGCGCTCGATGTGCCGAACTGGCTCCAATCTTCCCAGGTGGCCAGTTCCTTATGCCGCCATTCACAAGCCTGTTGCTGATGATTCACAGATTCTATTCCGGAAACTTTGGTGCTGAGCGCGGCGTGGTAGTGTCCTAATCCGGCGTAGGCTTCGGCCAAACGTCGTTGGCCGTATAGATCATTGCGACTGGCGGCAACGGCTTTTTGGGCAAGCGCCAGCATTTGCCGATAGTGGTGTAACGCAGGTTCGTACTCCCCTGCGGCTAATTGGCATTCCGCCAATGCCTGTAAGTTTGCGTGCTGATCGCCCAGCACTTGCGCATCGGCGGGATCGCGGGCGGTAAGTTGCGCCAGTATTTCCTGGGCTTGCCGCAGATTTCGCATTGCGGTCGCACGATCGCCCAATCGCATTTGCGCCGTTGCAAGTTTGGTCAGGTAAATTTCCCGTCTTCGCAAGTACGAATAATTTTCCGGAGCTTCGCGCAACAGCGTCATCGCAACGTCCAGCGCCTTTCGAAAATATTCTGCTCCGCGCTGCGCATCCATTTCCACTTCCACATCTCCCACCCCGACGTATGAGACTGCCAGATCCAGCCGTGCGCGAGCATTGCGCGGATCAACCGCTGCCTGCCCTTCCGCCAGCTTCAGCGCACGTTCGTAATATTCCAGCGCGGTTTTCCGGTCGCCAATGTTGATGAAGTTGGGATTGCCATACAGATTTCCCAGCCAGGTGTAAAAAACGCGCAAATCACGACGCTGACGCACGGTCGGTTCCTGATCAACCAGCTTTTCCAAAACGTCCGCCCCCTGCCGATATTGACGAATCGCTTCTTCGGCATTGCCCAAAGTCACCAAACTTTCTCCCAAATGGCCGAAACTGTTGGCCCACCGTCCTTTCGAATCAATGCTGGGATGTGCGGTTGCGGCGCGCTCCGCTACTTGCTGTGCGCGGCGATAACTTTCCAGCGCACTTGGCGCATCGCCTGTGTCCAGTTGTGTGTCTCCAACCCGCGTGTAGGTATTAATCAGCAATTTCAGGTCTTCTGCGTCTCCGGTTGCTTGCGCCAGCGGCTCACCAATACTCAGGGCTTGCCGCAAAATCGCCTGTGCGCCAAGTTTGTCGCCAGTTTCGGATTGTAACGCGCCGATTTTGAAATAATCGTTTGCCAAAAGCCGCTGAACTTGTTGGCTGGAGGAAATTGGCCCGGCAAGCTTTTGCGCCAATGCCAGACTACGTTGATAACTTTGCATCGCTTCAGCCGTATGCCCCAGGTTGGGCGTCCAGGGATCGCCCTGCACATCGCCGACTTTCATGTATGCCTGCGCCAGATCCAGCAGCAACGTGGGATCGTTTCCGGCTTCCTGCGCCAAACTGTTCAGATAGTCCAGGGCTGTTTGCGCCACCATCTCGCGCGCTTCCGTTGCGCCAGGCAGGTTCTGAATTTTGTCGTGAAAATCGAACAGGAAGGTATTGGCCAGTTTGCGAACCTGCTGAAAACGACGCTCCGCTCGGCGGGCTTGATAGTTCGCCGCAATCAAGCCTGCGGTCAAACTCAGCAAGACAATTGCCGCAGCAATGACCGCTGTTCTGTTGCGGCGCAGGAATTTCCCCGTTCGGTAGCGAACTGTGTCTGGCCGCGCCAGAACCGGCAGCTTTTCCAGATGGCGGCGCAAATCGTCGGAAAATTGTTCCACCGAAAGATACCGGCGCGCAGCTTCCTTCCGCATCGCCATCAAAATGATGTTATCCAGGTCACCTTTTAAGGATGAAGGATGAAGGATGAAGGAGGAAAACGGCTTTTTATTTGGCGACCTCATCATTCCGCCTTCAGATTTCAGCCGTTCCGCAGTGACACTCGGCCGTTCCACTTCCATTTCACAAACGACGCGTTCGATTTCTGTCGGCGTGTAGCTTTCCAGGCGATGCGCACGCTCTCCGGTCAGCAATTCGTACAGCACTGCGCCGAGGCTGTAAATATCCGTGGCGGTGGTGATCTGTAGCCCACGCACTTGCTCCGGGCTGGCATAGTCCGGCGTCATCATCCGCATCATTGTTGCTGTGCGGGCCGGGTCGGCATCGGATTGCAAGGGATCAAGCAATTTGGCGATGCCGAAATCCAACAACTTCGGCACTCCCTCGGATGTGACCAGAATGTTGCCAGGTTTAATGTCGCGATGCGCAATCAGCTTTTGATGCGCATACTGGACGGCACTGCAAATTTGCTGAAACAGGTGAATGCGCGCAGGTATGGAAAGCTCTTTTGTCTGGCAGTATTCGTTCAGTGGCTGGCCTTCGATAAACTCCATAACGAAATAGGGCCGTCCGTCCGGCGTTGAGCCGCCGTCAAGCAATCGGGCGATGTTTGGATGTTCAAGCGAAGCCAGAATGCGACGCTCTGCCTGAAATCGGCTGAGCACAAAGCCGGAGTCCATGCCGCGTTTGACGACTTTGATGGCGACTTTTTGATGGAACAATTCATCGTTGCGGACGGCGGCGTAAACCGCCCCCATGCCGCCTTCGCCAACCAGTTCAGTGATTTGGTAATGACCAAGGTGCGCGCCAATCAAATCGCGCTCCCTTTCCGATGTCAGGGAACGAGCCATGCCATTGATTGGTTGTTGAATGAAAGTGTCGAAAACTTCGTGAGCGAGCAAGGACTCGACTTCGCGGCGCAAGGCTTCATCACCGGAGCAGGCTTCAACCAAAAACGCCGACCGCGCCGCCGGTTCGCAATCGGCGACGTTTTGAAAAATTTCTTCGACTTTGCGCCAGCGCTCTTTGTCCATAAGGCCGGTTTTACATTTGCGTGTCGGCGCTTAATTCGCGGTGAAGCCAGGCTTGCGCCATACGCTGGTCGCGCACCACGGTCGGAACCGAAATCCCCAATACTTCCGCCGCTTCCTCAACACTCAACCCGCCGAAATACCGCAATTCAATGACGCGGCATTTTCGTTCGTCGAATTCCGCCAACGAAGTCAATGCATCGTCCAGCGCAACCAGTTCCGCCGCTTGATCATGCGAATAATCCAGCGCTTCATCCAAGGCTAGATTGATTGCGCCGCCGCCACGTTTTTCAGCGCCACGACTGCGCGCATGTTCCACCAGAATCTGGCGCATCAAGCGCGCAGCCACGCCGTAAAAATGCGCGCGGCTTTGCCACTGTTCGATGTTCTGGTCAATCAACCGCAAATAAGCTTCGTGAATCAGCGCAGTCGGTTGCAACGTGTGGCCGGACCGCTCCCGGTTTAGATAAGCATGCGCCAGTTTGTGCAATTCCTGGTAAACCAATGGCGTCAGTTGTTCCAGCGCCGCTTGGTTGCCTTTGCTCCAATCCGACAGTAATTGCGTAATCCGATTCGTTTGAGGATTCTGTGCCACGGCTTTCTCTTCTTGTTCAACGTGATTGAGTTTGAAGTTGGATTTTCCGCTGACTTGTGCTCCCAGACAAGTTTAGCGCAGTGGTTGGACAGTCATCGGAATGATCGTAGAATGTCCGGCATATGGATTCCCATCGTGTCATCCCAATTTTCCCGTTGCCACTGGTTCAATTTCCGGGCGCAATTACGCCGTTGCATATTTTTGAAGATCGCTATCGCAAAATGATCAAGGATGTGATGGCTGGCGACAAAACCTTTGGCATCATTTTCCACAACGACGAAACGCTTGCGCCATCAGAACGTTTGCCAACCGGCAGCATTGGCTGCGCCGTGGAAGTCGCAGTTCAACAGGAATTACCCGATGGACGATCTAACATTTTGTGCGTTGGTGTGGCGAGATTCAGTTTGGGCAATTACGTGGAAGGCGAATCCTATCAACGAGCCCAGGTCCAGTTTCTTGATGATGATATGAATTTCGACGATTTGTCGGAAGAAGTAACGCGCGCCAAGAATTTATTTCAGCGACTGTCTGCCGCTATTCGAAAACTGAAAAACGAAAATACGCCAGATGAAGAGGAAACGCCGGATTTGCCGGACGATGCACAGCCGCTTTCGTTCATCCTGGCGGCTTACCTGGACATTGATAACAGTGACAAACAGGATTTGCTGGAAATGACCGACACACGCCAGCGGCTTCTGGAAGTGAACAAGCGAATTTCCGAACTTGCCGACGATTATGAAAAGCGGGCAATTGGCAACAAAATCTCAAAACATAATGGCCACGCTGGCCACATGCCAAAATTCGAATAAGCCTCCAGCCGCTCAATTGCCGAGCGTTGACTGGAACACCTGCTCAGCTTCGTCAAACGAAATCCCCTATATCACAATCAACTTGTTTCTGGATGTTTGCC
>CAZXHW010000078.1:0-15083 GCA_964639915.1 uncultured Heliomicrobium sp. | reverse complement strand
CGCCTTCAAAGACAAAGACGAAGCTGCGTCCCTGCTCGGTGATCACCGCTCGCTTGGGAACGGCGAGCACTGTGCTCCCGCTCGTGGTATCAATCGTGATCTCGGCGAACATGCCCTCGCGGAAACGCCCCCCTGGGTTGGCCACCTCGTAGAAGACCGGGACTGTGCGCGTCGCCGGGTCAACCGTCGTGCCGACCGAGACGAGCCGGTTGGGACTCGACCCGCCAATCTGAAATACCTCATCCGGGTATCCGGCGATGGTGAACGTAGCGCGCCCTGCGCCGCGCACGGTGGACAAGTCTTTCTCAAAGACCGCCGCCTGAAGCCAGATGCGCGAAAGGTCGGTGAGTTCAGCGAGATCGGCCCCGGCCTCAACCTGCTGCCCCGTCGTGACATTGAGCTTGCTGATGACGCCCGACACAGGCGCAAGCAGCGGATAGTTGCGCGTTGGCGAGACTTGTTTTACCGCCGCCCCAGCCAACTCAGCCTGCGCCTGGGCGGCAGCCTCTTCCTGTGCGGCCAGTTTGTAGCTTGTCTCGGCTTCTTGCAGGCGCTTTTTCGGTACGGCCCCGATCTCGACCAGGTTGCGCGCGCGCTCAAGCTCGATCCGCGCGGCATTGAGTCTGGTGCGCGCCTGTTGCGTCGCAGCCAGTTGCTGAAGCTCTTGCGAACGCAAGGTTGCGAGTTGCACTTCGAGTCCGGCGATTTCCGGCGCGCCCAGCACCTGCTGCACCATTCCTATCTGTTGGCCGCGCGCGACCGCGGAGCCGACTCTCAAACGGGAATCGAGCAGAATGCGGCCCGCAACCGGCGGCGAGATTTGCGCTTTCGCATTTGCCGGAGCGGTGACCGTGCCGGTGACTTTCAACCCGCTGACGATTTGCTGCTCGCCGACCGCTTCCGTGCGAATGCCAAAGAGAAGCTGCGACTCTTTCGGGATAGTCAGAACCGCTCCCGAACCGCCAAGCCCCGCATCACCCGCCGCCGAGTGAGCGTCTTCCCCCTCTCCACCGGCTGCCATTGCAACCGATGAACGACGCTCTCTCGGCGGCGCGAAGTAGGCCAGGGCGGCTACGCCAACCGCGAAAAACACGAACACGCCAACCGCCAACGGCACGGTGCGCCGCGCAGCCACGCCAGCCGCGATGCCGCGATGCTTAAGCGCAAAATACGATCCGGCAATGAGCACGCACACCAGCAAGGCAAGCGATGCCAGCACTCCCCAGAAAATCCAGTTCACCGGCGCGGCGGTAACGGCAATGGGAAAGTCGGCTTCGAGTTGACGGTTGTCCGAAGTGCGTGCGACGAAAATCACCTTGTAATCGCCGCGCTCACGAAAAACGTAGTGCAGGCCGTAAACGCCTTCCTCGCTCTCTTTGTGCGCGCTGAGATTGCTTGCCACGACGGTCTTGCCATCTGCCTGTGTAATGCGCGCTGTTACTTTTGCCTCGGCAACCGGCTGATCGCCGCCGGCAAAGCCGCCTTCAACGCGCTCTGTAATCGTGGCTTCAAACTGCGCCTCTTCGCCATCACGCGGGTCTGCGGGCGATTGCCGCAGCCGCACGCGGAATTGCCCCTGCGAAGTTTGCACGTTGCGCTCAGCCGTGCGCGGCTTTGGAGCCAGCGGGGTGGCAGCCTGCGCTGGCTTCTTGTCGTGCCCCTCATCGCCATACACCGAGGCTGCCTGCGCAAACCAAAGCATAAAAGCAAGGCTTACGCCAACTGCGAGCGCGAGTGCCGTTGACTGGTGATTAGTTGCCGAATGATGCATAGATGTGAGGCGCGGCAGTGAATAAGGATTAAGGATGAATCTCACTACCGCGCCGCTCCTCCTCTTCCCACAAGAAATAACCCATCAGGTCAGTGCGAATGCGCCGCGCCGTAAAGCGTCTGCATCGTCACCACGTCCAGGCGAATCGCATCCGAAACTGCGCGAGCCAGCGCTTCTTCCACTCCCTGCGCCTTGATGTCCTGTCCCAGCCGCAGCTTGTTGTCGTGCCCCTTTCCTTTGAACTGATCGAGGAAGGCGTGCGGGATGCCGCCGCTTTCGCCGTGAACCTCATTGATTACTGGCGATCCCTTCTCGTTTCCGTAAACGATCAACAGTTCGCGGCCCTCGGCTTTCACTACGGCGGCTGCGCCAATCTGCCTGCGCGTGCCGCCTTCAGTGGCGAAGGCAAGATAGGAATGATGGTCTTTGTCATCCAGCTTCATGCCGCTCTGCTTTTCGATGCTGGCGGCTTGCGCTGTTGTCAGGTCTTTGTGCTGTTTGGTGATTGATTGCGCATTCGGAAAGGCGGCATGCACGGCGGCAGGGATGTCATCTGCCTTTGGACTTTCGCCCTTCGCCGCGCTTGTCGCCGCAGGCGAGGCACTGGCCGTTGTGGCGGATGTCGCATCAGGCGAAGAAGCGGATGGTGCGGTGTTGCCCGATGAGCAAGCCGTCGCCAGCGCCGCCAGTCCAATGATCGTGATGAAGTAAGCCAGTCTTTTCATTATGTTCTCCCTCGATTGAAATCTGAGTTTTCTCCAAATGTTGATGATCAAAGCAGGCGTCACGGTTTCGATGATACCTGCCCCGCTGTTTGTCCTGTGTCCATCGCCGTCACCGGCGTGGATGAAAAAGCCGAAGCCGGCAACGGCTTGCCCAGTGCCCGCTCCAGCTCAGCCAGACTCGTGTAGTAATCGCGCAAAGCGGCGTTGTATTGAGTCTGGCTCTCGACCAGACGGCGTTGCTCAGCAATCACATTCAACACCGGCATTTCGCCGAAGCCGTAAGCTGCCCGGATTGTTCTCAGATTCTCTTCGGCGCGTGGCAACACCTGGCCGCCGTAGATCGCCAGCGACTGCGCCGCTGCCGTGTAACGGTTGAATGCCAGCGCCACATCGCGTTTGACGATTGCTTCGACAAATTCACGGCGGTATTTCGCCTGCGTCTTCTCGCCCACAGCGGCGGCGATCTCACCTTGATTGCGGTTGCGGATTGGAATCTCAATCGAGACGCCAACGGTGAGCAGGTGATCAATATCATTCAATGTTCCGACTGGCGTATTTTCAAAAACCGAGCGCGAACGCGAGTAGCGCACCGAAGCGGCGAGGTTCGGCGTGCGCTGCGCTTCAGCCAGGCCGATGCGCGCATCACCGAGTTCTTCCGCGATCCGCGCAGCCTGCAAATCAGCACGCTCGCGCAACGCGATTTCAGTGGCAGCGGCAATTGTCATCTCCAGTGACGGCGGACGCTCAAGCGCGGGCGCGAGCGTTAGAGATTCAGTCGGATCAAAACCCGCGAGCGTCCGCAGTGTGATCAACTGCGTCTCGAAATCTGCGCGAGACTGCACGGTCTGCGCGCGCAACCGGTCAACCTCGACGCGCACGAGATTGAGGTCGAGCTGCGCGACATCGCCCTCGCGCAGCCGCGCCTCGGTGATACGAGCCAACTCCTGGTCGAGCACAATCAACCGCTCGGCGCTGTCAAGTTGGCGGGCCGCAGCCAGCGCCTGCGCATAAGCGGTGCGAATCTCAGCGGCGATCTGCCGTTCCAAAGCGCGCACTTCGGCTACCGCGCGGTCGTATTCAAGCTGCGCAACGGCGACGCGCTTTCCGCGCTTGCCTCCCAGTTCAAAGACCTGAGTCGTGCCGATGGCAGTGTTTCCTTCACCACTGCGGCCTGTCAGGTAATCTGATGTCTGCTCAACATCGAAGGTCGGGTTTGGGCGCAAACCCGCTTGAATCAGCCGCCCCCGTACAATCGCCAGAGTCTGGCGCGCGGCGAGCAGCTCGCGGCTGCGTGCAAAAGCGGCATCGGACAGTTGCTCAACGGTCGTACCTGCCGGGCCGACGAACTGACGTGAAGTAAGTTGCACGTTCAGCGATGCGGAGCCGGCAATACTGATCGGGCTTCGATCCTGTTTCGCTTCTTGCGCAACCGTTGCGCTATTCAAGGCCGCAATCAAAGACAGCAACCCGATACCGATGAACCGGCGATGCCGGAGGAATTGATTTAAGAGCATTGTTCAACTCTCCGGCTGCAAAATCGCGTGGCGATGCCAAACGCGATAACTTGTCACGCCGACCACTGTCAGGAGCAACACGCCCAGCGACCACAACAGCGCATTCCCCGTGTCAGCCAGATTGCCCGCCGCCGCCGCAGGCTGAGGCGCTTCAATCGCAACTGCGCCATAGCTCGCCGTTTGCTCGACTCCCCCAATTTTCACGACAACTGAAAAGCTGTAATTGCCCGAATCAAGCGGCGGCAGCGTCAACTCATACTCACCGGCGCGCGCTGATGGCTTGGCGGCAACTTTGATCGGCTCCTTTCCTTTGGCCGCGATTATCAGATTGGCCGTTGCTTCTTTGATTGGCTCATTCGATGCATAACGTGTGATGAAGAGGCGCGCCGAATGTTCGTGCAACGGCTCAAGCGCCGGATGCTTCATCATCACCTCGTAATCGCCTACGCGGGCAGTCCGCGCAATCATCCCCGAATCGGCAGCCACCGCTGCTTTCTTCGCCCCGTCATCGTGCCCTTCGTGTGCGGAAGAGGCTGACGGCAAAGCCAGCAGGATTAAACCCAGCGCCAACACTTTCTTGACTCGTATCAACATCATTCCTCCTTGCGATAGTGAGCGGATTCAGCTTTTGCTCCAACGTCCGGCTCGCTCAATTTTCAGTCCCTCCCAACATCACATCGAGCGAGGGCCTGATTCATCGCCCGCTAAATCCGCCATGCTATTGGCAACCGACATACCAGGGGCGAAGCACAAGGACACTCAGCAGTTGTTTCTATTTTTGATGATGGAAGAACGGCGGTAAGTCTTCACGAATTGGGGCTTAGCAGTGGAAAGGCAGGTAAGGGAACGATCAGCACAGCAGATAATTGAGTAGGTTCAGAATGAATGATTCCGTTACTTTTGCTGAAAACAGACAAACGCCCGTTTGTTTTCAATCAGCATTGCCATTTTATCCATTCTGCGGTGGCGCGTGATTAAAGGTTGCGACGATGATGAGGGACTGGCCATAATGCGAACCTGGCGACGCAATCGCAGTCAAGGTTGATCAAGAGATGTTTGTTTATGGACAACAGCATGTCTGTTTCCAGACAACACCAATTTTGGATTCACTAAAAGAGGGAATGGCGGAGTGGTGATAACACCCCGCCATTCGGCTTGGGGCATTTCGGAAAGGCCCGAAACGCCGCGTTTTGCTACCCCCATCCAGGCAGGAAGGAGCCAGCAAATTCAATGACTCGCGCTAAAAACGGACATCAGGGAACAGCCGTGTCTCATGGTAAGCAATTACCACGCCTCAAACGGATCGAAGGACAGGTGCGCGGCGTGCAGCAGATGATCGAGAACGAACGCGACTGCGTCGAAGTTGCGCATCAACTCAGCGCCGTCATTGCGGCATTACGGCGTGTACAAGGCAATATGCTGCGTGATCATCTCCGCGAATGTACGAACGCAGCATTGACCGGAAAGCTCCCGGCGGCAAAAGCCAGGCAACTAGCCGATGAGATCGGAGAGTTACTGGCAAAGTGGGGCTGATGCTGACAGGAAATCTTTGCGATGCGGTTCCTGATCAAATCTTCTGCGCATCTTCCGCAGGTTCGACGGACTGCAAGCCGTACTTCTGCATACGATAAATCAGTGCGCTCCGTGTGATGTTCAAGTATTGCGCCGCTCGCGTCTGATTCCAATCATGCTTATCGAGCGCCTGGCGCAGTATTTCTCGCTCCACTTCTTCCAGATCAATCCCATCATCCGGCAGTTGAATCAGAACATTGGCGGCGTGACCGGTCATTGCAGTCAGATTCTCCGGCAGATCGCTGATGCTTACCGTATCGCCTTCCGCAATCACCGCCAAACGCTCGACAGTGTGTTTCAACTCGCGCACGTTGCCCGGCCAGGAGTAAGTCTGAAAGTAGCGAAAGACATCCTTCTCAAAGTGCAGCCCTGGGCGCTGATAACGCTGCGCCAGTTCCTTCAGAAAGTAATCGGTCAGCAGCGGGATGTCTTCGCGCCGCTCACGCAATGGCGGTAGATGAACCGGAACGACTTTGAGGCGAAAGAAGAGGTCTTCGCGGAAGCTCCCGTCCGCTACCATCTTCGAGAGGTCGCGGTTGCTGGCGGCCAGGAAGCGCACGTCAACGCGGCGTGCGGGCGTCTCTCCGACGCGGGTGAACTCGCCGTCTTCGAGTACGCGCAGCAGCTTGACCTGTAGTGCGAGGGGCAGGTCGCCAATCTCGTCGAGCAACACGGTTCCTTTGTCGGCGGCTTCGAGCTTGCCGCGCGCGTCTGTATAAGCGCCAGTGAAGGAGCCTTTGCGATGACCGAATAACTCCGATTCGAGCAAGCCTTCGGGGATCGCGCCGCAATTGATCACGACGAATGGCCCATCGCGGCGCGCGCTGTTTTGATGAATCGCTTTGGCAATCAGTTCTTTTCCGGTGCCGCTCTCGCCGGTAATCAGGACAGCCAGATCGGTGCGCGCAACCTTTTCGACGAGGGTGTAGACGCGCCGCATCGCGGACGAAGAGCCAATCATGTTGTCGAGCGAAAAGCGGCTCTCAATAAACTGCTTGAGCGACCGGTTCTCGCGCACGAGCGCCGTATACTGAAGCCCTTTCGAGACAGTGAGCAGCAGTTCTTCGCGGTTGAAGGGTTTCGTGATGTAATCGTAAGCGCCCAGTTTCATTGCCTCGACCGCCGTTTCAATTGAGCCATAGGCGGTAATCACCAGCACAACTACGTCGGGACTCATCACGCTGATGCGCCGCATCAGTTCAAGGCCACTCAACTCCGGCATCTGAATGTCAGTGATCACCATCTCCACTTGCTGGCTGGTGAACACCTCTAAACCTTCCTTGCCGTTAGCTGCAGTGAGTACCTGATAGCCAGCTTCCGACAGATGGTGCGCGAGCACGCGCCGCAAACTGGCGTCGTCATCCACAAGCAGGATTGTTTTGTTAGTCATTGGCATAAAAATCGAGAGCGATAGCGCATAAGCTTAACGTTTGACCGGCAGCCGGATTTCAACCAGAGCGCCACCGTTCTCCCCATCCTCAGCCTCAATGTGTCCACCGTGTTGTGTCACCAGGCGATGTGCAATCGCCAGGCCAAGCCCCGTGCCGCGCGTTTTGGTCGTCACGAATGGGCTGAACAGCTTCTCGCGCACTGCCGGGTCAATTCCTTTGCCGGTATCGCGCACGGCGAGCGACAATTCTTCACCACGCTGACCGGCGCTGATCGTCAGTTGCCCGCCCTCCGGCATCGCCTCAATAGCGTTGAGAATGAGATTGAGCAACACCTGCTTCATCTGCTCGCCATCCAGCAACACCAAAGGCAGAGGATCAGTGACATCTACGACGATTTTTACACGCGCCTGCTCCGCCTGTTTGCTTGCCAGTTTGACAACCGACTCGACAATCTCGCGCGGCGGCGTCGGCAGCAACTCCGGCGAACGCGGACGGGCAAATTGCAGGAAGTCTGTCACCAGGCCGTTGAGTCGTTCGACTTCGCGTTTGATGATTGTCAGAAACTCGGCCTTCTCGTGTTCAGGCGGCACGATTGCTTCGAGCGCTTCAGCCGCGCCGCGAATCGCGCCGAGCGGGTTGCGAATCTCGTGGACAATCGCCGCCGACATCTGACCGAGCGAGGCGTGGCGATCCGCAAGCAGCAACTGATCCACCGTGCTGCGTAATTCGTCATAAGCGCGCTGCAACTCGACGGCGGTCTGCTCGTATCTTTGGCGTTCTCGCCGCTCCGCGCCCGCAAGCAGTCCAGTGACGACCCCAATAACCAGAAAGAGGATCGTTTCAGCGTATTGGTTGATCGCATAGACGCGGTTGTCAGCATGCTGGGCGAGATGCGGCAGATAGATCAGCGTGCTCAACACCGCTGCGGCCAGACCGCCGCGCAGACCGTAGCTGTAGGCGGCGTAGATGATCGGAATGTAATAAAGCCGCTGATAAATTTCGTGCAGCAATAAATAGCGCGTGCTGGTGTTGTAGTGCAAAAACGTAATCACAATGATGCCGGCGATCAACCACCAGGGTTTGAGATCGCGCGCGCGATTCGCCTGTAATGGGACATGTTGTGTCATAAATTTATGGGAGCAACGGCGCGATGATCGCTTCAAACTCTTCGTAACTCTTGCCGCCCGTCAGCGTCGCGCGCAGTTTGCCTGTGCGATCAATCAAAAAGTTCGTCGGCATGATTTCGTTCCAGGCGGGGTCAATCACGCTGGCGAATTTATCGTGATCCGGTTCCTTGCACAGATAAGAAACGAAGCTGGGAAAGCGCTTCGCCACAAACGGCCTGACGTTCGTTTCCAGTTCTTCCGGTTCGTCCATCGAAACGGCGATTACGCGCAGGCCGCGCTCTTTATACTTTTCCTGCAACTTCACGATTTCAGGAATTTCCTTTACGCATGGCGCGCACCAGGTCGCCCAGAAGTTGACGAGGATCAAGTTGCCGCTCTTGTCACTCTTGTTGAGATGATGCGCGAGGATTTGCCGCAGGTCATCTGCGCTAATCGCTTCAACCGTTTTCGGGTTAAGCAGTTCCGGGCGAGGTGATGAAGATTGCCCAAATGAAGCAATCGCCAGCAACGAGCCGAGCAAACATATGATAAAAATTCGATTCATCTTGCCTGACTTTCTCTTGGTGACAGAGGTCGAAACATTGCGAGGCTCAAATCGTCAAACCTCGTGCGATCTTCTGTAGCACGGTGTAGTCTTCACCGAACCGTCCCAGCGCTTCGCAATGCGCTTCAAGTTCACTGAATGGAATCCACGCGAGCGACACCTCACAAAGGTTGTTTCTGAATGCCGGACGCGCGAGTTGCGCCAGCACTTCCTTTTCGCGTTTGTTCGGCGCGACCAGATAGAGATGACAGTCGCGTCCGGGCAACGAACGCGCCAAGTCTTCCAGCCGCAGAATGCCCGAATAGATCGAAGTGCTTTTCTCGACCTCAAACGCACAAACGATTTCGCCCGATTTTGGCTTAAGCCAGATTACGTCAATCAAGCTCACCGTATCTTTGACTTCCGGCGAAACATCCTCCGACCAGTTTTGTTCCGGCAGCCCTGACACCGTCAGCAGCGCGAAGGTTTCTCCTCCACAGCAGCGATGCCGGTCATTGCGCGCCACGTACACATCGTAACCGAGCGAGCGCCCGACGCGGATGAGCAGGTACTGCATCTGCGTGTGTTCAGATTCCTCTCGCTGTTCGGCCAGCACGTCCGCGTGACGAGTTTTCGCAGCCTTCTCGGCCTTGACGCGCTCTGTTTGCATCACGGCTTCGGCATTGCCGGGAATCACCAGGCGGCCCACGCCGATTTCAAACAACAGCCCGGCGAATGCGCCGAGGTCTTTGGAAAGATGGTTGCGCACTCCCTCGTTCGCGCTGACGATGACTTCGCGCATCGCCAGATAGCTCTCCCACGAACCGAGTTTCTTTTTGTCGTTGAAGAGCGCATTGAAGCCGTTGACGATGGCCGTATTGAACGGCGGAACCATCGTGGGGTGCAGGAAGTAAACGATGCTCGCCACCGCCGGGCCGAGTCCTTTAATCTGCGCGGCAGCGAGGCGGCTCATCTCGGCCAGAACCTGCTCCTCGCGCGTCGCGCTGTAGCAGGCTTCGAGAAACGCGCCGAATTTCCGCTTGTTCTCCTCGTTTTCGTAGATGTCCGGTATGCGCAGCTTCGGTTTCCAGTAAAACGGATGCGCCGCGCCTTCAAAAACCTGCTTCTGTTCGGTGATCGCGGTCAGCACGACTTCGAGCGGCGAGCCTTTGAAATCATTGCCAAACGTGCCGGCGGCAATCGCGTCAATCGTGTCGCGCACGCCGCGCCGGATGGCGCGAAACGCTTTCAACCGCCCTTCGTTACCAACAAACCAAGTGTTGTAAACCGACTCAGGGTCGCCCTTGTACCAAGCTATCAGTTCCGTCAGTGAGGAATTTTCCATTCAAGCAAACCTTTCAGCAGGGCTTATAGGCTTTGTGCAACCTGATCGTGCCGAACAAACTGTTGAAGTGGCTTACCTCTTCCACATCTTCAAAACCCAACTGTCTGATGAACTCAGGCAACTTGCCTGCAAAACTGTCTTTCGTTGTCGCGCCGTCCAGCAGCACGATGCCTCGTGAAGCCAGCTTCATTAGCGCGTTATGCGGCACCCCCCAATCGGCAACATGAAACTCGCCGCCGGGTTTGAGAACGCGCCGCACTTCCGCCAGCGTCCGCAATTTGTTTTCGCGCGTCAGGTGATGAAAGAACAGGCTCGACAGCACATGGTCGAATGACTCATCCAGGTAAGGCAGTTCATACGACAGTCCTTCATCAAACTGAATATCCGCGCGGTTGCGCTCCGCCTTGGCCCGCGCCTGTCGCAAAATCGCTGGGTCACCGTCAATGCCGATGACTGCGGCTTGCGGATGCGTTTGTTTGATGGCGATGGTCAGCGTTGCCGTGCCGCAGGCGAGATCGAGCACACGCTGTCCAGGCTGAATTTGCGCTTGCGCCAGCAACGCCGCTTTGAATGCAGCTTCGCGCGTCGTCAGCCGCACGACCGGGTCATAGAGAAACGTCAGCCGGTCGTAGCTGAGCGCCGGAATGTATTGTTCAGTTTTGTTCGTCATATCCATGCAATAAAAGGCAGAGACACACTTACTGTTTCGATCTTACTTTCTGAAGCAGTTTCTCAAGCTCAACCGCAAAAGATTCTGCATCTTGGAAACTCCGCAATTGGCGAATGATCGTGCCATCGGGTAAGACGAACCGAATGTCTGGCAATCCTTCGACACCCAATCGTTGCGCGATGTCAGGATATTTGTCTGTGTCAATCCTGAGAAAAACGGTTTGCTCCAACAACGCCTTTACTTTCGGATCGGGAAAAGTCAGCCGTTCCAGTTGGCGACACGGAGCGCACCATTCGGCGTTCGCTTTTGCCAGTCCTTCGTCCAATAAGGGGAAGCCCTGCGGCAAAGCCGCTGCCGTCTGCACCGATGATTCCTGCTTGCTCGCAACGACCCGCGCCGAATAACCGGATTTTTTTACCGTCGCCACCAACAGCTTCGCATCGGCTTTGGCCGGGTGATAAGTCACGAGCAATTCATCCCGATCTAACAACATTTCGATATGTTTCACTGCTTCAAGCCCTTCCAGGGCTTGTTTGACCGTTTCCGGTCAAGCCATTCAGACCGCCCCGCTTTTGCTTTTCGTGAAACCATCAATATGCAGCCGGACTGTTTTCACGGTCAGTTTGTCGCCGCTCGTTGATTTGTTCTTTTGTGCATAGGCAAGGCCGCCCATCAGCGAAAGAAAAAGGGGAAATGCGATTGTTTTCATTTGCATCGTAAGCTCATTTCATTGGTTTTGTGGGAGCGAAATGAGTGAACCTCAGAGAGTGTCACGCACGCGGCATCAACCGGAGCAAGCGCCAAGCCCACAAACAAAGACCCGTTGCGGCAAGCGTGAGTGCGATGTACACAGGGTCTCTCGCCAAAGCCAACCCTTCCTCGGCCACGCGCCAAAGGTGCGCTACCACGATGAGGCCGAACACCGCGCCGGTGGTCATAACGTATGCCTTCATAAAATCCGCCCCCGCTTTGAAGCCATTGTTAGGCTCTTCAATAGATGATCGTAAACCCGCCATCCTTTTCCGCGACCGCAGCGGCAAGGCTCCAAGCCGGTATCCCAGCCGCTTCGCCTTTCTCGCCCACAGGTTTGCCCTGCGTATCGTAAAGCTGCCACGCGAACGAACCGCCTTTCTTCCAGCCCGTGCCTTCCGTCCAGACCAGCAGGGTCTCACCACGCGCGTTTGCGGCAATCGCCGGATGTTTGCGTTTACCCGCCGCGCCCGTCGCAGCGATAGGAGAAAGAGGTTGCTGCTTGCTCGGATTGAGCGCAGCGAAATAAACCTGACCTTCTGTTTCCCACGCCGCCAGCAAGCCATTCGCGCCATTGGCAAAGGAAGCTGAACTCATCGGGCAAGCGTTGATCTTCCACTGGTCGAGCAACATCCCGGAGAAACGCTGCCCGCGATTGTCGGAACTCAGCAGGTACATATCGCGGTGTACGCTTTCCGTTGCGGAGCGGTAGAGCAAATGCACCCGCCCTTGGTGGTCGGCGAAGGCCCGCATCCCGCAACAGCCGCAAGCGCCGGTCGGCTCGTTCCACGCGGCCACTTCGCGCGCGAAGGTCTTGCCTTCATCCGTCGAACGCGCGACCCAGACGCGGCGATGTTCTTCGCCTTTCTGATCTCCCGTGCCGTGCCAAACGACATAGACACTGGCCGACTTGTCTGCCGCGACTGAGCCGCCGCCATCCAGCCCGCCTGAAAATTGCATCACGTTGCGCTGGGCTTCGAAGGCCGTGCGCGCATTGTTCATTCGCGCATAGAACATCGGCGCTTCGTGACCGCCCGATTTGTGCGGGCCGTTCCAGGAAACGTGAACGCGCCCATTCTTGCCAACGGCGAGATGCGCGCCGCGAATTGTGCCAACGGCGACCGCCGTATGCGGCTCGCTGTTGACACGCAGCGGTATGGTGAACTCCGTCTTGCCTGCGTCGCGCCGCACGTAATAAACATCGCCGCCGCCCGGCTCGCCCGTGAAGTAAATCAGATGCAGCACGCCGCGTTCGTCCATCGCGGTTTGCGGTTGCAGTCCGCCGTTCGGCACGCGGAGCAGTTTTACTTTGCCAGTCGCACTTTGCGCTGATTGCGCGCCGACACGCGCCGCCAGCGCGGGAAGTAACAAAGCAAGAGCGAACAATATCCAACAGCTTTTGAGTTTCATTTGATTCTCCATTCAAAGCGACAATCTGCGCAGCCTGAGCGCGTTGGCGATTAACGATTTCAGCGACACAGCCTAACTCAACTCGCGCACCAACAGTTGCAACGCCGCGATATAACCCGACAGTTGCATGTCCTGTCCCAACGCAGGAACCACCGCACGGACGCGCTCATATACCGCTTGCAACGCCGGGCTGGGTTTGAGCGGTTTCAAGAATTCAAGTCCCTGCGCGGCGCAGAGCAATTCAATCGCCAGGACGGTTTCGACGTGTTGCGTGATTTGCGCGAGCTTCAACGCAGCCGTCATTCCCATCGAAACGTGATCTTCCTTATTCGCCGACGTAGGCAGCGTAAACACCGACGCCGGATGTGCCAGCACGTTGTTTTCAGCAATCAACGAAGCCGCCGTGACTTGCGCGATCATCAACCCTGAGTTCGTACCCGGTTGCGGCGACAAGAACGCGGGCAAGCCTGACAAATCAGGATTGACCAAGCGTTCGACGCGGCGCTCTGAGATCGTAGCCAAATCGGCAATCGCAATCGCTGCGTAATCCAACCCAAGCGCGACGGGTTCGCCGTGAAAGTTGCCACCGGATAAAACTTCCTGCGCGTCGGCAAACACGAGCGGATTGTCAGTCGCGCTGTTGATTTCGGTTTCGATGATTGATCGCACATGCGCCAGCGCATCGCGCACCGCGCCGTGGACTTGCGGCATGCAACGCAGGGCGTAAGCGTCCTGCACGCGCGGGTCAACCTTCTTGTCACGATGCGACTCGCGGATTTCGCTGCCCGCGATCAACGCCCGCAACCGCGCCGCGCTCGCTTGTTGCCCCGCGTGCGGACGCACGGTGTGAATCTTTTCATCAAAAGCCACGGGCGTACCGCGCAAGGCTTCAAGCGTAAGTGCGCCAATGAAATCGGCGGCGACAGCGAGTTTCTCGGCTTGCCACACCGCCAATCCGCCCACCGCTGTCATCGCTTGCGTACCGTTGAGCAACGCCAAACCCTCTTTGGCTTCGAGTTCGAGCGGAGCGATTCCTGCGCGTTGCAACGCTGCGCCGCCTGTCATCCTTTCACGTCGATAAATGGCTTCGCCTTCGCCGATGGTGACGAGCGCCAGATGCGCGAGCGGCGCGAGATCGCCCGAAGCTCCTACCGAACCGCGCGAAGGAATCACAGGATGTATGCCCGCGTTGAGCATCGCTAGCAGCGTTTCGATCACGATTGGGCGACAGCCAGAAAGCCCTTTCGCCAGCACGTTGGCGCGATGCAACATCATCGCGCGCACAGCAGGTTCGGGCAGCGGCTCGGCGACGCCACAGGCATGCGAACGCACGAGGTTGCGTTGCAAGGTGCGCAACTCATCGTGCGGAATCACGACTTCAGACAACTTGCCGAAGCCGGTGTTGATGCCATACGCGACTTCGCCGCGCGCAAGCAGTTGCTCAACGAACAGGCGGGATTGATTGATGCGCGGCAAGGCGCTGGCAGACAGCGCGGCAGACGCGCCAGCGGCTACGGCGGCGGTGTCGGCTAGCGTTAGAGATTGTCCGTCGAGTTCGAGCATAGGGGATTCAAACAGGCTGTCACTCATCTGGCGCAAGTGATGCCGCGAATAATCAAAGAGACAGCCTGCGCAGCCTGAGCGCGTTGGCGATAACCGACACGGAACTGAACGTCATCGCGGCGCTCGCAATCATCGGGCTGAGCAGCAAACCGAAGATCGGATACAACACACCCGCCGCGATCGGCACGCCCAGCACGTTGTAGACGAACGCGAAGAAAAGGTTCTGCCGGATGTTGCTCATCACGGCTTTGCTCAAGCGGCGCGCCCGCACGATGCCGCGCAGGTCGCCTTTGACCAGCGTCATCCCGGCGCTTTCCATCGCCACATCCGTCCCCGTTCCCATTGCGATGCCGGCTTGCGCTTGTGCGAGCGCCGGAGCGTCGTTGATGCCATCGCCCGCCATCGCCACGATCTTTCCTTCCGTCTGAAGCTGCCGGATGACATCGGCTTTCTGATCAGGCAGCACTTCGGCAAAGACCGCATCAAGTCCGAGTTGGCGCGCGACAGCCTGCGCGGTTCTTTGGTTATCTCCCGTGAGCATCACGATGTGTATGCCTTCCGCCCGTAACTGCTCAATTGCCTCACGAGCCGATTCCTTGATCGGGTCAGCTACGCCGAGCAGCCCGGCGAGACGACCGTCAACCGCCATCATCATCACCGTCTGGCCTTCGCCGCGCAGCCCGTCCGCTTGTTCGCTCAGCTTGGCATCCATTGCAACGCTG
>CAZXHW010000077.1:0-15092 GCA_964639915.1 uncultured Heliomicrobium sp. | reverse complement strand
TGTTCGGAACCATTCGCCTGGGCAGAGATGATTCCGCAGCAGTCAGTCATCAGGCTGGCATCGGTATCAGCCGCAAAATCAGCAAAAATCTGACTGCAGCCATTCATTACCGCTTTGTAGAAAATGAACCGACGCCAGACAAACTTTCCACCGAACATCGTCTTTGGGCTGAATTAACTCCACGCACATCCTTAAAGTTCGGGATCAACTTTTCTGATCGAAATCGCATGGAGTGGCGTGACATTAACGACAAGGTTTCTTGGCGCTATCGCAACCGGCTTCAATTCGAACGACCATTTAATCTCAATGAACGGAAAATCACGCCTTATATTTACGCCGAAGCCATGTATGACACCCGTTATCGCACTTGGAACCGGAGTCAGTTTTACGTAGGAACGCGCATACCGGTCATAAAACACGTTACGTTTGACGGGTTTTATATGCGGCAGTGGGACGCCCGTGCATTGCCGGGATTTTTACACGTGCTGGGCGCTTTCTGGCGGCTGGAGTTCTGATGAGAATGATGCTCAGTGTATTGAACAAGCGGCGCGGCGATCTGGCCATTCTGGCTGTCATCGTCGCCTTCTTTTTCTTCTTTTTCTGGCGGGTGATGTTTGGCGGGCGCGTGTTTCTGGCGGGCGACCAACAGGTTTACACGTGGCCGTTGCGCACCATCGCCTGGGAAATGATCCGCCACGGCCAGTTGCCATTGTGGACACCATACGTGTTTTCCGGCTACCCGTTGCTTTCGATGGCGCAACTTGGATTGGGCTATCCGGTGACGTGGGGGTATCTGTTTTTGCCGGGCCATTGGGCGGAACATTTGGTCATGTTCGCGCCTTATGTGCTGGCTCCGGTGTTCACATACGCCTATCTGCGCGCATTGGGATGCAGCCGCGCGGCGTCTCTGCTGGGAGGACTCAGTTTCGGATACGGTGGGTTGATGATGAGCGGTATTGGGCTGAATGGCATGCTGCCCAATGCGATGATGTGGACTCCGTTGCTGTTGCTGGCCGTCGAACGTGCGCGGACGCGATCTTTTGCCGGTTGTGTGCTGATTGTGGCCGGTGCGTATTCGATGTCCATCTTAAGCGGCATCGGGCAAGGCTTTGTTTATACCGGATTGCTGGCGGCGGCGTATGCGGTATTTATCACTCTTTGCTGGCCCCGGTCCGCCGACGAACCTGCGCCAGCCTGGCGAAGCAAAATCCGTTGGCGACCATTGTTCGTGATGCTTGTTGGAATGTTGCTGGCAGCGGGCGTGGCGGCGTTTCAGATCCTGGAAACTCGACAAGCCCAACGGCTAAGCGTGCGTCGCCGGTTGAGTTACGAACAGTTCAGCGAAGGCGCGTTTCCCTTTTCGATGGCGTGGAAATCATGGCTCGACCCATTTCACATCATGGGCGACGTGACAACATACGTACCACCGTTGGCGGTGCTGCTGGCAATTGTTGCCGTGGTGGCAGCCATCCTGAGAAAACCGCGCGAACGGCGAATTTTCTTTTGGCTGGCAGTGACAGTTGTTGCATGGATTTTGATGTGCGGGCCGGACACGCCTTTATTCAAACTTGCGCATCGAATTCCGTTGCTCAATCTGTTTCGCGTGCCTTCGCGGCACACCTTTGAATGGACGCTGGCAGCCAGCGTAATGGCGGCTTATGGCTGGGACATTGTCGAAAACTGGTTATTCCGGCGGGCCGAAAATCCTAAACAGCGCTTTCTGGATTCCGCAAACGCCCTTTTCTGGCTGGCAGCCAGCTTGGCGATTGGCATTGCGTGGAATCGCGCCAGCAAAACGTTGATTCCTGTCATTGATCCGCGCCAGGAAGTGATGAGCTGGCCGTATCTGCAATGGAAGCTCGCATTTGTGGCGGTGACGGTCATCGCGCTTTGGTCGGTTTGGCGCTTAGCCAATCATACGTGGCGCAATGGTTTGTTGCTGGGTTTCGTCGCCATCGCCTGTTTCTTCGAACCCTTCAACTTCCTGAAACACCTGACGCCGCCGTACAGCTTGCCGAAAGACCGGCTAAGCTATCTGTCGCCAACGACAAAATTCGTCCAGCAATTTCCGCCGGAACAAAACCGCGTCTATTCTCAAATCAGCATGGAAGGCGACACAGGCGTTCCGCAGCCGCGAATTGATTTGCCGAACATTACCGCGCTCGCTGGACTGCACAATGTTGCCGGGTTCGAGCCGCTGATGCCCGAACGGTACAGTCGCGCGCTGAATAGTTCCAACTGGGAAGTCGTCAATCGCGGCCCCAGCCTAGGAGCAGACCCTTCTCTGTTCGAACCGCGCTCGTCAGTTCTGGATTTGCTCAACACCAGCTTTGTCCTCTCGTACGACGAATTCCGATTCGTTCCTGCGGCAATGACGGAAATCAATGGTCTGGGATTCGACAATACTTTTGTCGTCGCGGATCTTAGCTTCGATGCAACGACAGGCATGCTGGCCAACAACGTCAAAGCCGATCTGTTTGCCGTCGTGACCACAATGGCGCGATCCACGCACATTCCCGATCAAACGCCTGTGGCACGCATTACCATTCACACCACGGACGGCCAAAAAATCGAACACGAGCTTCAAGCAGGCCGGGACACATCCGAATGGGCGCACGAGCATCCAGACGTCAAAGCAGCGATCAAACATGGCTTGGCGCCGATTTTTGACAGCCGTCCGGGCGACGATAAAAACAGCTTTCCGTCACTGCGCTTTTTGCAGAAATATCCATTCGGTTCCCGGCTGAGCATCGCCCGCGTCGAGATGACCAAACTGGTCAAAGACGCCGACGTTGGAATCTGGCACGCGACCTTGTTCGATTCCGAAACCGGCCAGTCGCATCCGCTCAGGCCATTTGATTCTGATCGTTGGGAAGTGGCTTATCAAAAAGATGGCGCAATGGTCGCACGCAACAAACGCGCACTGCCACGCGCCTGGCTGGCGACAGAGGCTGAGGCTCTGAATCACGTTGAAATCTGGCGGCGGATTCGCGGCCTGGACAACAAACCCTTTGATCCGCGCCGCACTGCACTGCTGGAAATTGAATCCAGCAAGCTGCCGAATCTACCGGGTGGCGAGCTTCCCGCGGACGCTTACGCGCGTATTGTCAGCTACGAACCCAATCGGCTGACCATCGAAACGAACAGCGACCGTCAGGCGGTGCTGGTCGTCAGCGAAATGCATTATCCGGGTTGGGTCGCGTTGCTGGATGGCGTGAAAGCGCCGGTTCATCAAACGGATTTTCTGCTGCGCGGCGTTGTTGTTCCGGCGGGAAAACACACAGTTGAAATGAGCTATCGCGCACCACAGGCCAGAACTGGCGCGATTATTTCTCTGCTGACGTTGGGGTTGATTGGCTGGATCGGGATGCGCGCGCGGCGAAACGCCGGCTGAAAATTCCGCCTGCGATCAGCAACAAAACTCCGACTGCCGACCACGCTGCCCCCTTGCGGAAAGAATGCGCGCGAAAAACAAACTCAATCCGGTGGTCGCCCGCCGGAACACTCAGCCCGCGCAGCGTGTAATTGACTCGTTCCACGGGCATGCGCTGACCATCCACCCAGGCTTCCCAGCCACGATAGTACGTCTCGCTTAAAACCAGAAAGCCCGGCTGCGGATTGCGCGTTGTCAGTGCGATCCGGTTTGGTTCGTACGCCGTGACCTTCGCTTCGGCGTTGGCCGTATCGCCGATTTCAGGCAGCGTCACCGTGCGATTGCCAAAATCTTCTTTTTCCAGCAGCGCGGTTTCTGCCGGATCGAACGCCGTGCCATCAGGTAGCTTGCCGGTTCGAATTGTTTCCAGCACGTCTTTGCTCAATTCGACGGCCAATCGTTTGACGAACCACGCGCGCGGCATCGCCTTCAGGTTTTCGTACACTTCGACCTTGTCGAATTGTCCCAGCTTGCGCCAACGCTCGGTTGGAAAGTTAACGCCGTCAATGGCGGCAGTTCTCCCGGTTGTCGTATCGAACAGCGAAGCGCGCAGGACAATCAAAGAGGCGTCGTCAGTTCGCTCGTAGTTGAATTCGATCCGCTCAATTTCAGCGCGGTCGAAATCAAAGCGCGACAAGTAACGATGCGCCTGAAAGCCTTCGCCGTCCCAGCTTTCGGCAATCGGCGCGCGGCGATGTTTGATTGCCGACACTACATCCGCGCGGTCATAGGCCCATTCTGCCGTGTCGCGTCCGGCCTGAATCTCACGTTCAAAGACGCGTCCGTCGGCTCCATGCAGCTTGATTCGCGCAACGATTTCGCCATCAGCAACGTGCGCTGAACCCGCCATTGTCGTAATCAACAACAAACTTGTCGCCGTCGCGCCTGCCGACATTTGCGCCTGAGCCTGTTTCCCGGCTCTCAACTCCATATCAATCGGAGCATTTAGAAACTTGACCCTATCTAGTTCCAGGCAATATTTGATGTCGGGATCAACTGCCCGTTCACGCAAGGCATATTTGACGTTGAGCAAATTGAAGCCCTGATGCTCCAGAAAAAACGGGCGACTTCTGGGAATCCAACCTTCCGGCGACACATCGCCTGCCACCGCCGATTGCCTGACCAATTGCAGCATGTCGTACCCATTGACACTTTGCAGCCCGCGCGCAATGGAAAGGTTCGGTTGGTTCAACTGGCTGAAGTTATCTCCAAATCCCCAGGGCGATTCGGTCACCACACGAAACGAATTGAAATCGCTTTCGCGCGATTTGATCAGCTTCACCGCTGGCGGATCAACCAGATGTTCAGCTAGCACGGGTTTGAAAACTTTCCACTCGTAAAATTGTCCGAACGAAGCCAGATCAATTGCCAGCACAGTGATCAGCAAAAAAGCCGTCAGCGCAGATTGCCGCCGCGCGTAAACCCACGAGGCCAAAACAGCAATCGCAAAAATAGACAGCGGGATGAAGGCTTCGGCATTCGTCAGCAGGTTGGCACCCGATGGCGCAGCGTTTGGAATGATCCAGGCGGCAAGCCAGCGATAAATGATCAGCGTCGCTGCAACCAGAGCTGCCAGGACAAGCGCGGCTTTGCGCCACAACCTGATAGCTTCGGCTTTGTCCAGCGTTGCCAGTTTGTTAACCCCCAAACCGGCCAGCACGGCCAGCGACAAATTGACAATCAACAGATTGCGCGCCGACACGCGAAACAGGTTGAACACCGGAATGTGGAAAATCAGTTTGTGAATGCCAAAAGGCAGATACCGCCCGAACGCCAGCAATAACGCCAGCAGCGCCAGCAAGGACCAGAACTTGACCAATTTGTCGCCACGCACTTTGAACACTGCAACTGCGGCCAACAGCAGTGTTAACAATCCGATGTAACCGAACAATTCGGTTACGCCTTCTCCGCCCCAATACGGTAATCGGTACGGCGATTTCAAAGCGCCACCGAAAAAGTATGGAAAGATCAAATTCAGCGATTGCCACGGCGGCAGCGAAAACGAAGCGAAGTATTCGTAATCAATTCCGCCTCGCGCGCTGAAAGGCAGCAATTCGCGCAGCGGAAACAACTGCACGCACGACAGCAACAAACCGCAAACGGCCATCGCCGCCGATTTCACCAGAAACGGCCAGCGATGATATTTTTCTGCCCGAACGAACGCGGTAAAGAGCACATACACCGCCCAGACTTGCGCCGTGTAAAAGTTCATTTGCGGCACGCCTGCAAAAAGCTGCACGGCGATAACAACTGAGCCAATCGTCACCCAGCGCCACGAAAGTTGCTGATAGAGCCTTTCGACAGCCAGTACGACCCACGGCAGCCACGCCGCAGCGGCAATGTGCGAGGTCTGTCCTAAATGCACGACCAGATACCCGCCCAGGCCAAACGCGATTCCGCTGACCAGCGCGGCTTCGCGGCGACAACCGATTGAGCGCGAATACAAATACGCTCCCAATGCCGCCAGATGAAATGTCGTGATGACGACAATATTCATCGCTACCAGCGGCGGCAACACCGCAAAAATCCAGTTCGGGAAATACAGCACGCCTGGATAAACCGTCGCCAGAAATGGCATTCCGGCAAAGATGTACGGATTCCACAACGGCAATTGTCCGTCCGCGATCATCTGCCCCAACAAAATCCGCAATCCCAGATTCGCTGTCCATCCGTCGCCCGGCGCCAGCAGCACCCCACTCGTTACTGCTGGGTAAAAGAACAACACTGGCAGCAACAACAATAGCGCCGCAGCAACAGGGCGAGAGATGAATTCCCAGCCAGCAGTGGAAGTTTTCGGATTGATGGTCTGTGAGTCCTGTGAGGTCAACGCCATAGCTTCAGTTATTTTCGTTTGCGGTGAAAGACAAAACCGCCGATCAGTAATACCACTAGGCCCGCTAACGACCAGGCTGCGCCCGTGCGGAAGCTGGGCGAGCGAAAGATGAATTCGATTTTGTGGTCGCCCGGCGAAAGCTCAATGCCGCGCAGCGTGAAATTGACGCGATCCACAGAAACGCGTTTTCCGTCAACCCAGGCTTCCCAGCCGCGATAGTAAATCTCGCTCAGGACCAAAAACCCGGTGGTCGAATTGCTGGTTTGTAGTTCGATGCGTTGCGGATGGTAGCTTGTAACTTTCACTGCACTCGGCACATTGGTCGAGCCAGCGCTGGCCAACGGCGTTTTGAGCTGCCGCGCTGAAAACAATTCTTTTTCCAGCAAAACCGTGTTGCGCAAATCAACCGGCTGGCCATCCTTCAACCGTCCGGTTTTGATGATGCGCAGAACTTCGGCGCTTGGTTCAATCACTGCCCCACTGGCGAACCAGGCACGCGGCAAAACGTTCAGGTTTTCGTAAAGCTCGACGTCGCCAAATCCCGCCAGCTTTTGCCAACGCTCAGGCGGCAGATTCACTGCCGCCAGCGGCAATGATGTATTCGTCGTCGCATCAAACAGCGAAACACGCGTCAGCATCAAATCCCCGGCAGTCAGCAAACATTCAAACTCGATGCTTTCAATTTCCGCGCGGTCGAATTTCAGCCGGGCCAAAAAGCCTTTCCCCAGGTAGCCAATCTTGTTCCAACTGGGAACGTCGGCATGAGCATCAGGCATCCAATGACCTGTGTCGCGTCCGGCCAATACCTGCCGTTCGATTAATTGCCCGTCGGTTGTTCGCAACCGAATGTTCATAACCGGCGAGCCATCGGAAACGTTAGGGGCATTTTCCATCGAAGAAATAATCGCCAGTTCACTGGCCGTGGCGTTCGCGTTCAATCGAATCTGCCCATGCGATTCCATTGGCATATCCATCTGCCGGTCATCAAAATTGATTCCCTGGTAAGCGATGGTTTTGGCGGATGGCGTAGTGCGTTCTTTCAATAGATACTTCGCGTTCATCAGATTGAAGCCTTGCGCATGCGCCGCCAGCGCGGCGTGTTCCATAATCACGCCATCCAGCATCAATCGCCCTGCGACGACAGCCATTTGCGGCAACCGTGTCGGGTCGTATCCATTGACCATTTGCAATCCGCGCGTCATCGAAAAGTTCGGATAATTCAGCAAACTGGAGTTCGCGTCATAAGGCGTTGGCGAATGGCTGACGACGCGAAACGAGTTCAAATCGGATTCGCGGTCTTTGATGAATTTGACCGTTGGCGAATCAGCCATCCGCTCGGTGACGTTGTAGTTTTTGTCATCAATCAACCGCCACTCGTAAAAGAAACCGAACGCGAACAGATCCAGAAACAGCACCGCTACAAGCGCCGTTCCGGCCAGACTGCTCCATCGCCGAGTGTAAATTGTCAGGGCGGAAATGCTCAGCAACAGAAAGACAATGGGAAAATAAAATTCCGGGTTCAACCACGCGCCCGCATTCGCTGGAACCGGGATTTCCACTTGCAGCTTTTCGCTGAAAAAGCGATACACCACTGCTCCCACAACGGCAATCGCCACCAGCAAGGCAACACTTCGCAGCAAAACGCGCCGGACCAAGGCTCGATCAAGCTGCGCCAACACCGTCGCGCCCAATCCCGCCAGCATTGCCAGCGCAAAATCGAATTCCATCAGATTCCGGCCCGCAGCGCGGAACAGATTGAACACCGGAACTCGATGTAAAAACTTGTTGATGCCAAATGGCAGGAACGAACCAAACGACAACAGCAACGCCACAAGGGCCAAGATTGCCCAGAACTTTATCAGGTGAGCCGAGTCTTTTCGCACGAAGTCCGACGAAGAATTACCAAGAAGACCAATACCCTTTGTGCCTTCCTTCGTGCCCCCTTCGTGTGATGTTGTGGGCGCTAAAAGCTTTCTGGAAAAGACAGCCGCAAATGCCAACACCCAGGCTGCCATCCCGACATAGCCGCAAGTTTCGGTCAAATTCCAGCGGCCCCAATACGGCACTTTGTAAGGCGCAGTCGCCGCTCCGCCGAAAAAATATGGAAAGAAGAGCGAAAGAGATTGCGAAGGAGGAAAGGAAAACTGTGCGAAGTACTGGTAATCAATTCCGGCGCGGTCGCCCAGTTTCAGCAATTCGTCTGCAGGCAGCAGTTGAATTATCGAAAGCAGCGCGCCGCAAATGGCCATTGCCGTCACCACTGCTGCGAACTTTGTGCGGCATTGCGGCTCGGCGCGAACGAGTCGAAAAAGCGCGTAAGCTCCAACGGTCATCGCCGTGTACAGCGTCATTTGCGGATCGCCAGCGAACACCTGCAAGGCAATGAACAGCGCACCCGCCGTCACCCAGCGCCAGCGCGGTTGCCGATTCAACATTTCAACAGCCAGCAAAATCCACGGCAACCAGGCGGCGGCGTTGATACGGTTTGTGTGCCCCAGATGCGCAACCATGTATCCGCCAAGGCCGAACGTCACTGCCGCAACCAACGCTCCGACGCGTGTGCATCCAACCCGCCGGGCAAACAAATACGTCCCAAACAGTGCCAAATGATACGTGGTCAGTACCAAGACGTTCATCGCCACTTGCGGCGATAGTGCGGCAAACAACCACGTCGGCGGATACAATGCTCCCGGTTGAATGCTGGCCAGCAGTGGCATTCCGGCAAAAATATACGGATTCCACAGCGGCAATTCGCCTTGTGCAATCATGTGCCCGATCAGAATGCGAATGCCCAGAATCTGTGTCCAGCCATCCCCTGGAGCCAGCGTGACTTTGCCCAATACGGCGGGAAAGAAATAAATCAGTGGAAGTAAAAATAGCGTGGCGGCAACAAAGAATGACGGTGACCGAAAAAACTTGAGACGGGATAAGGTTCTGGGAGTTTCAGTCATCTCTTCTCTTTTGCCGAGGGGAAAGAATTATTGAATTTGTGCTGAAAGGAATTCTTTATCTCGCTTGGATAATTTCTGCTTCCATTTCGGCGAAGCCAACAGCTTATCCAGTGCGGCTTGTTTAAGCGTGCTGCTTTTATGCGTGAATTTGTAGCCATTCCAGTCGCAACTACCAATGCAGTATTCGATGTACTTGTATGCAGGTTCAGGAGAACCAAACAGCATATATCCATCCACAATCAGGAAAGGCACACCGTCAATAATTTCAATTGGCTCAAGCGGCCAATCCTCACCAGAAGTTTCTCCCCAAAAACCAGGCGCGCCAATTCGGGCACGGCGGAATTCTGGCTGTAACTGATCAAACATAGGCTGCCTTTTGGTAAACAACATTCTGCACAAAGCGATCATCGCTAAATTTCCGTCAAACCCAAGACTTTTGTACGAATCTCTGGCAAAGGCGCGAAGCACAATTTGGGCAGCTTCCATTTCTGCAGATTGCAATTCAATGGCGGCGCGAAGGTACAGATCAGCTTTGCTTTCCGAAAGCTCACGGCTTACCAGCAATGACAACGACTCCAAGACATCGTCTGCGCTCTTCGATCTTGTCCGCCCAGAACTACGATCACTTAACCCGGCAATCATTCCAAGCGAGGCAGTGGCCAGAAATGCTCTTCTTGGTATTGGAAAAATGGATTTTGTTTTTTTCATCGCTCTTCCAAAAATCATTAGTCCGACGTAACTGCTTAGCCTATTCTTCGTCGCGGAGCGACGGTTGATATTAGCCCGGCGTTTCAACGCCGGGTAAGGCCAGAAAACTCTTCGCGTCGCGTCAGCGACGCTTGAATTCAACCGTCGCTGACGCGATGCGAAGAAATATGGACGCTCTCCGTGGGTTTCACCCACGGCTAAAATCAGCCGCCGCTATGCGGCGAAGAGGTCCAAGCAGTTACAGTCAGACAACAACTAACGCCTTAGGCAGAATCAGAACTGGCCTAATCCATGAACCTATACTTGACCAGCGCCCAGATGGCTCCGAAACCGTCTTTCCAGGTGATTTTTTTGCCTTCATCGAAATCGCGTCCGTAATAGGAAATCGGCATTTCGTACAGCTTGTATTTGCGCTTCAGAATCTTGGCGGTGATTTCCGGCTCGAAGTCGAACTTGTTGGATTTAATCTGGATGTTTTTGACCACGTCGGCGCGGAAGACTTTGTAACAGGTTTCCATGTCGGTCAGCGTGGCGTTGTACAAAATGTTGGTGACAAACGTCAGCATCTTGTTTCCCAGAAGATGCCAGAAATTGAACGCACGGGCGACTTTACCGCCTGTCAGCCGCGAGCCGTACACCACATCAGCGCGGCCTTCCAGAATGGGTTTCACCAGTTCGACATATTCCGCCGGATCGTATTCCAGATCGGCGTCCTGAATCAGGATGATGTCGCCTTCGGCGTAATGCAGCGCGGTTCTGAGCGCAGCGCCTTTGCCCATGTTCTGGCCGTGAAAATAGATTTTGTGCTTGGAAGTTTCAGCCAGCTTTTTCAGCAGGTCGCGTGTGCCGTCTTTAGAACCGTCGTCAACAATGATCAGTTCCTTGTTCACATCACCGAGGTTAACGGCTTCGACTTTGGCAATGATTTCGTGCAGCGTCGCAGCTTCGTTGTAAACGGGCATCAAGATAGACAGTAGAGGTGGATTTTGCATTCGGGTGTTGTCTCAATCTTTATTACTTCTGTGTGGTGTTTACCGCTCGGCCTTCGGAGCGTTCTCGGCGGGCAACACCACTGCGCCGCGCAGCTTCTTCGACGGCTTTAGCCACCAGGGGCGCGACTTGCCGGTTGAAAACCGACGGAATGATATATTCAGGGTGAAGTTCTTCGGGGGCGATGACCGAGGCAATTGCCTGGGCAGCAGCCATTTTCATTTCTTCGTTGATGTCCGAAGCGCGGCAATCCAGTGCGCCTCGGAAAATTCCGGGGAAACAGAGCACGTTATTGATCTGGTTGGGATAATCAGAACGCCCCGTCGCCATAACCGTGACATGCGGCCAGGCTTCCTCCGGCATAATTTCGGGCGTGGGATTGGCCAGCGCAAAAACAATCGGGTCGCGGTTCATCTTTTTCAGCATTTCCACTTTCAAGACGCCTGGCCCGGACAAGCCCAGAAACAAATCCGCGCCCACGATCAATTCGTCCAGCGAACCTTTCAAATTGTCAGGGTTGGTGTTGTTGGCGTACCAGTCCACGGCTTCGTTCATGCCTTCGGTTCGCCCACGATAAACGGCTCCGTGCAGATCAAATCCGATGATGTTTTTCGCTCCGGCGCTGAGCAAAATCTTGGTGCAAGCCGTTCCCGCTGCGCCGACGCCAACAACCACGATTTTGATATCTTCGATCTTCTTGTTGACGATCTTCAAGGCGTTGATCAGCGCTGCCATTACTACTACAGCGGTTCCATGCTGGTCGTCGTGAAATACAGGAATGTCCAGTTCGCGCTTCAATCGCTGCTCGACTTCAAAACAGCGCGGCGAAGCGATGTCTTCCAGATTGATGCCGCCAAACACCGGAGCAATCGCTTTGACGGTGCGAACAATTTCGTCCGTGTCTTTGGTGTCTAAACAGATTGGAAAGGCGTCAATCTGTGCGAACTCCTTGAACAACATCGCTTTGCCTTCCATCACCGGCAAAGCCGCCGCGGGGCCGATGTCGCCAAGCCCCAACACTGCGGTGCCATCGGTCACAACGGCAATGCAGTTGCGTTTGATGGTCAGGTTGTAAACCTTTTCCGGATCTTTGTGGATGGCCATGCAAACGCGAGCCACACCCGGCGTGTAGGCGATGGAAAGATCAGAGCGGTTTTGCAAGGGACGCTTATTCGTGATTTCGATCTTGCCGCCGATGTGCCGCAGAAACGTCCGGTCGGAAACGTTAATGACTGTGACGCCATCAACCTCTCCAACTGCTTTGGCAATACTTTCGGCGTGTTCGTCGTCACCGGCTGCGACAGTGATGTCGCGGATCAGGTGATGCGCGCCGACTTCGACAATGTCAATCGCGCCAATGTTGCCTCCGGCTTCGCCAATGGCAGACGTGACATGCCCCAGCATTCCGGGACGGTTTTCCAGCCGCAAGCGCAGAGTGATGCTATAGCCTTCACTCGGTATGACATTCATTCGTAATGAGTCCTTTGTTAATTGGGGAGTGGTAGAGCATTCATGAACGGCGCTGAGAATACCTTATGCTCCGAAGGCAGGCAAGATTTCCAATCTGGACAGTTTGCACATCTTCCCACAGAATGCGCGCGGTTCCACTTCAACTTCCCCATTCACACAAAATCTATGAAGCAAATGTTCAGAAACCTGATTCTCGTTTTGCTTTTCGCCGCAGCGTTGGTCGCGCGTGAAATTCCGTCACAAGCTCAGAAAACGTCGGCCAAACCCGGAAAAAAGTTCAATGTGTTGTTTATCTCTACGGATGATATGAACAATGATTTGGGTTGTTACGGCCATCCGCTGGTCCAATCACCCAACATTGACCGGCTGTCGGCTAAAGGCGTGCGGTTTGATAGGGCTTACAACCAGTTTCCGCTGTGCAGCCCCAGCCGCAGCAGTTTGATGACTGGTCTGCGACCTGACACCACGCAGGTTTACGATCTGCAAAAACATTTTCGCTCCGTGTTGCCGCAAGCTGTCACGCTTCCACAGCTTTTTATGAAGAATGGATATTTCGCTGCTCGCGTCGGCAAGATTTACCATTACGGCAATCCGGGGCAGATCGGTACGGATGGCCTCGACGATCCGCAATCATGGAATCTGGTGGTCAATCCACGCGGCGTGGACAAAGACGAAGAAAAAGTTTTGACCAATTACACTCCGACACGCGGGCTTGGTAGTTCACTGTCGTTTTATGCTTCGCCGGAACCGGACGAAGCACACACCGATGGTAAAGTCGCCGCCGAAACCATCAAGCTGCTGGAAGCTAACAAAGACCGTCAATTTTTTATCGCAGCCGGTTTTTATCGTCCGCATTGCCCGTACATCGCGCCCAAAAAATACTTCGACCTGTATCCGATGGAGAAAATTCCTGCGCCAAAGTTTTCGCCGGAAGAGTGGAAAACCCTTCCCGACCCAGCGGTTTGGATCAAAGAACCACACTTCGGTACTACCGCCGAACAACAACGCGAAGCAATTCGGGCTTATTACGCTTCAATCAGTTTTGTGGACGCGAATGTGGGCAGATTGCTGGAAGCACTGGACAGGCTGAAGCTCACCGACAACACCATCGTCATTTTCTGGAGCGATCATGGCTACCTGCTGGGCCAGCATGGACAGTGGATGAAGCAATCCTTATTTGAAGGCTCTGCGCGCAATCCATTGATTTTCGCAGGACCAGGGATTTTCAAAGGCAAGGCTTCGCCGCGTACGGTCGAACTTGTTGACCTATACCCGACGCTGGCGGATTGGTGCGGTCTTTTGGATGCGCCAAAAAATCTGCCCGGCCGTAGCTTGCTTCCACTATTGGCGAACCCATATGCCAAATGGGACAAGCCAGCCATTACTCAGGTGCAGCGTGGTGCAGCCCCAAACCAGTTTATGGGCTACAGCATCCGCACAGAACGGTGGCGCTATACGGAATGGGAGGAAGGAAGGAAAGGTATTGAACTTTACGATGAAACAAACGATCCGGAAGAAATGAATAACCTGGCAAACGATCAGAAATATGCCGGGAAGGCCGCTGAGTTGAAGATGTTGATGAAAAAATCCCTGGCCACTCAGTCGGCAAAATAACGCGAGCGGCACTTTCCGCCGTCAGAAATGCACAAATGACCGCAGATTTAAGGATTGCTGAGTGTGAAATCATCAAACCAAAGTCGCCCAAAAATCGGGCACGGCCTGGCGGAGCATTCTTCGCGGCGGACCGTTAGAGTGATTGCCCGGGTGTCTGCATCTGTTTGAAATTGCAATGTATGCTGCCGCCAATCACTGGTCGCTTGAGCCAATGGAGCAGAGTACGTCAGCAGACGCTCGGTTTTCCCCGGAGCGCTGACGATGACGATAGGGGATCCTGCTGATACCAAATCTTCGGCGCGCGCCCAGAAGCTCAGCCGGTAAGTTTTGCTGGGAGCGACCAGAATCAGTTGCGAAGCTGCCGAAGCCCAGGGCTGCGGATCTCCATTCCATTCAATCAACAAACTTCTAGAACCGGAATGAGGTTCGCGCCGACTCAATGACGCCTTGATTACCTGGTTGCGTTCGATTCGCCAGCCAAACGAGGGTGATGCCTCAGCCCTGATCTCTTCTTCAAACCCGCCATCAACGATTGAAGGTTGGCTGCCAGAAATGTGACCTCGACGGTTCTTATCAAACCCGCCTGACCATACTTCATACGCTGCAGGAAATTGCTGGGCAGAAAGGAAGTCTGTCACCAGATTTTGCCGCTCTTCGTCAGAAATTTGTCCGGAAGCGCGAAACAGCCTGAGCGCGTCATCAGATTTTCCGTTTTTGGCGAAAAAGCGTGCCAGCGCAAATCGCGCCGCAGCCGTTTGCGGCTGAATCGCCCGTTCAACGGCTGCGGTATCGCCGCCATACAGACCATAAGCAAGATCAATCGTGTTCGGCAAAAAAGCCGGATTGCTGGCAACAGCGCCGCGCAATTCGATGAACGCTTCGTCGTAACGGCCAGCCCGAAACAGCGCATTGCCAAGTTGCCAGCGTGGCCGGGCATAATATGGGGCAAGCAGCGTTGCTTGCTTAAAGGCGGCAATCGCGCCTTCGGCGTCTCCTGCCACATCACGTGTTAATCCCAATTCCACCCATAAGAAACTGTCACGTGGCCTTATCGTAATCGCCCGTTCAAGCTCTTGCGCCGCCGCCGTAAATT
>CAZXHW010000076.1:0-15114 GCA_964639915.1 uncultured Heliomicrobium sp. | reverse complement strand
GCTGATTCGTTATCCCGTGCAATCGCCTGATGGCAAACGATTGGCGTTCACGGCTTTCAACAAGATTTACACGATGGAGATTCCAGGTGGGACGCCAAAGCGACTGACCAATTTGACGGTCGGAGAATTCATGCCGACCTGGTCGCCCGATGGCAATTCAATCGCCTTTGTCACATGGTCGCGGGATGGCGGACACATTTACAAAGTCGCAGCGGTTGGTGGTTCGCCGGAGCAATTGACTCGCAGAGCAGCGTTTTACAGTTCGCCAGTTTTTACACCTGATGGGGCAAAGATCGTTTTCACTTCCGGTTCGATTGATGATCAGATGTTTGCCGATTTGCGGCAGGAGCATGAATTTCTTTCCGAAGCCGAAGCCATCCTGCATGGCCATGCCGATAGAGAAGTCACCGGCGTCGGCGGCAACACAGGAGTTGATCTTCGCTACATTTCATCCAGCGGTGGCGAATCAACTTTGATCAGTTCCGTGCAGGGAGGCCGGTATCCGCATTTCAGCAGCGATGGAACCCGTGTGTATCTGACTTCCGGTCAGGGGCTGACTTCGTTGCGACTGGACGGGCAGGATCGGCGAACACATTTGCGCGTGACCGGAAGCGGCGCTCCGCCAAATCAGGTTACAGCAGGCCAGTACAAAATTTCGCCTGACGGCGCTCAGGTGTTTTGCGAAGTTCAAGGCAAACACTTTCTGGTAACGCTTCCCAAAGTCGGCAAAGAAACCATTAACGTCAATGTTGCTGGTCCGAATTCAACGGTTCCGGTCAAAAAAATGTCTGCCGAAGGCGGCGATTACCTGGCGTGGTCTGGCGATGGGAAGTCTGTGACCTGGTCGTGGGGAGCGAAGTTTTACCGGCAGGCAGTTTCAACGGATAAACCCGAAAGCTTCGATGTTGCAGTTGAAGCCGCGCGGGCCAAAACCAAAGGCACAGTGGTATTAAGCGGCGCTCGCATTGTGACGATGAAAGGTGACGAAGTCGTTGAGCGCGGCGACATCACCATCACGGACAATCGTATTACCGCGATTACCCCTATGCCGATGGTCAAAGGCAAAGCGCCGAAGCCGAACTATCCCGCCGATGTCAAAGTCATTGATGTTTCAGGCAAAACGATCATTCCGGGCATTGTGGATGTTCACGCGCACATGTGGCCGCCCCGCGATGTCCATCAAACGCAAGTTTGGCAGTATCTGACCAATCTGGCTTATGGCGTGACGACCACGCGCGACCCGCAAAGCGCGACGACGGACGTGTATACCTACGCCGATCTAGTGGAAACCGGCGAAATTATTGGCCCGCGCGTTTACACCACTGGCCCGGGCGTATTTGACCGCTCCGGTTTGGATGACAAGGACTCCGCGCGCAATTTCATCAAACGCTACAAAGAAGCCTACCAAACGATGACGCTCAAAGAGTACGTCACCGGTGACCGCATCGTGCGGCAATGGGTGGCGTTAGCGTGTAAAGAGTTTGGCATCACACCGACGACCGAAGGCGCGCTGGATATGAAGCTGGATCTGACGCAAATGCTAGACGGCTTTTCCGGCAACGAGCATTCGCTGCCGATTCAGCCGCTGTACAAAGACATGGCTGAATTCGTCGCGCAAACCAAAACCTTTTACACGCCAACGACTTTGGTCGCGTATGGCGCGCCGTGGACGGAAAATTACTTTTTCCAGAACACCAGCGTCGTTAATGACAAGAAACTCGCTCGCTTTGTGCCGCAGGAATTGCTGCTGACGATGCTGCGTCGCCGAGGCCAGTGGTTCACACCCGAAGAATACGGCTTCAAAGGCATTGCTGAAGGCGCGGCAAAAGTTGTCCGCGCTGGGGGCCGCGTCGGTTTGGGAGGCCACGGCCAGATGCAGGGCATCGGTTGCCATTGGGAACTGTGGTCGCTGCAATCCGGTGGGATGACGCCGATGGAAGCCTTGCGCGTTGCGACGATTTTCGGAGCCGAAGCGATTGGCTTGAGCCGCGATGTCGGTTCACTGGAAGTCGGCAAGCTGGCCGATTTGATTGTGCTGGATCAAAACCCGCTGGTGGACATTCGCAACTCCAACACGATTCGTTTCGTGATGAAAAACGGGGAATTGTACGAAGGCGACACAATGGATCAACTCTGGCCTGTCCAGCGCAAGCTGGAAAAACAATACTGGTGGGACAGAGAGCCTAAGTGATAACGAGATCGTTTTGATGATTCGCTGGCGGGTGGTTGTTTTCAACTTCCATTTGCCAGCGAATTTTTTAATTGATCATAGGCAAAAGCAACGACACGCTCGCGCTGCCAATATTGGGGCAACCGCTGTTCGCCAATTATTGAGTAAACCGCTTGGCAGTCGCTTCCTTGAATTGCGATTCGTATTGGTTGACGGCATTCATTGCGTTGGCATCGTCTTTGAATTTCGCCTTCAGCAAGCCAAATACTTCTTGCCCGCGTGGATCGGCAAGTGTGGTAATGAGCAGCACGTTGCTGAAAATGTCGTTGTAGTCGTTTTCCTCCAAGGATTTCTTGAAGCGATCAAAAATCATCGGATAAGCGATGTCGCTCTTTCACAAGGCGGTGAGTGTTTCGGCGGCGGCCAGGCGATAGTCCCAAACCGGCGTCGCCAGCGTCCAATGCGGCGAATGTCGGTCGGACAAAGCCTTGAAGGCAATCTCTACTCCGCGCGGATCGCCGAGTTCTTTCAAGCCATTCAAGGCGCTGATCAGGCTTTGGTTTTTCCACGACAGCTTGCTGGGCAAGTTGGCCAAGGCGTCAAATGCCTTGGGGCTTTTCGTTTTTCCCAATGCATTTGCAGCAGCGTTAATGACGCGTTCGCTTTCGTCATTGAAATGACTCAGATACAGGTCGGCAAATTTCGCATCGCGCGTCATTCCCAGAAAGTTGATCGCCGCGGTTCGAAGCCATGCCTTTTCATTTTTGATGACCGCTAACAGCGTTGTAATGGTTGCTTCATCCAGGGGAATGAGCTTCGTTTCCGTCGCAGGCGCTAATAGGCTTTGCAGTTGACTGAGGGCGTTGAAACGCAATCGCCAATAAGCATTGCCCAGGATGGTGTTGCGCAATCCAGCGTAAATTTTGGCTTTGTCTTCTGTCGAAGTTTTTTCGTTTTTGGCCAGTTTGACAAGTTCACTCATCGCCCACCGTTTGCCTAGAATGTCTTTGTCGTTTTCTAGCTGGTAGATAAGTTCGTCAAGCGTCTTTTCAAACGAGACCTCCTTGAGCCATGTGCTTTCGTAATCGAAATTGACCAACTTTGGTTGTTGCACAGCGGCGAAGGTAAAGACATTTTCGGCTTTTGGTTCCAGCCAGACCTGTTCTATTCGCCCGTCTATTTCGATGTCCAGTTTGCCCCGGAAAAATTCCACCTGTGGGTATTCGTCATTCGGGTCAAGTTTTTGTGTTTGCTTGACGTTGATCGTCAGTTGTTTTTTTGCTTCGTCGTAACTTTTCGTCACGACAAAGATTGGATGGCCCATTTTGTAGAGCCATTGATCGAAAAACCATTCCATGGATTCGCCGGTCGTTTCTTCGACCGCAATACGAAAATCTTCGGTCGTCACCAGCTTGTGTGCATTGGATTTTACGTAATGCCGGATGGCTTTCCACCAAGCTTCTTCGCCCAAATGTTTGCGGAGCATATGCAGGACCAATGCACCGCGCAGAAAAGAGTAATTGTCGCGTGTCAGTGTTTCTGCGTTGTCATAATTTCGGGTAACAACCGGGCGACGCACGCCTGAATTCCAATCGCTCAGATAAGTGTTATGGTTGAAGGTGTGATTCCATAACAACATTTCCTCGTGACCGTTTTTATATTCGTGGTACAGGGCGTCAAAGTAGCGGGGAAACGATTCACTGAGCCAGAAATGACTCCAATCGCGGCTGGTTAGCAGATTGCCGAACCATTGCGAAGCCAATTCGTGCGCTTCCTGGCCATCCCATAGGTAAAAGTAATCCGCATGCGTGCGGTAATCATCAATCATATTTTCGGTGATGGTGGATGCCGTAATGTTTCCCATTCCACCGGCAAAATCCTGCACCATCACTTGCGAATAGCTGGAATACGGATATTGCGCGCCGGTCATTTCCGAAAAGAATTTGACCATATCAGGCAAACGCACGACGGTGGCTTTTACCGCTTCGACTTCGTCCGGGTAACCGAACGTATGCAGTTCGATGTCGCCGTAACTTTGCTTCACCTCAACGTATTCGCCGATGACAAAAGACGTTAGGCTGTTGGTGTATGGCGTGTCCATTTTCCAGTGGAATGTGCGCGTGCCGTCTGCGTTGTCTTTGGTGGCGACAAGCTTGCCGTTGGAAATTGCCATCAATGGTTTGTCCACAGTCGCGGTGAATTCAGTAGTGCGCAAATCATTCGGCGCATCGTAGCCGGGAAACCAGTACCTGTTGGATTCCGGTTCTCCCATAGACCAGATTTGCCGCCGCTTTTTAGGTTCTGTGGTCGTTGGCTCAAAGAATCGAATGCCCTTGCCATAACTGCCCCAAATGTTGTTCGGGTCGGCCAGGTTCATCCAGTTTGTGCGGTAATCAATTTTGACGGTCAGGTCCTGGCCTGCCTCGTACACGCGGTCGAGGGTAATTTCCAGGTTATCGTTTCGGTCGCTGCCGTCGTAGGCATATTGCAGCGGCTTGCCATTGGCGATCGTGACAGAATTGATCGTGAAGCGCGCGGCGTCCAGCGCAATTTTTGAAGTGCGCTGGAAGGGGGCAAGTGTGACTGCGGCTGTACCGTATGCCTGTTTTTTCTGCCAATCGAAGCGCAAATCAATTGCGATATGCTTCACGTCAATGGTGCGCGAGCGTATCCAATTCGTGGCTGGCAGCAGTTTTTTGACTGGTTTGTTGTCAGGTTGCTGGGCTTGAACCGTAACGGCAAATGCATAGGCCAATAAAAACAACGATGTCAGAGTCTGATTTAGGATGTTCTTCGTGCGCAAAACTCACCTCCTTATTCCTTTGACTTGCTTGTGATGTGGGAATTTGGATCATTCGGGGTTTGGTTGTGTGTGGAAAACTCATTGTTTTCATTATTTTGATGAATTATCTTCATTTACCCAAGAGGAGGCTTCATCGTGCATCTGGATATAAAACATCTAAAACTTATGGTCGCTGTGACGGAAGAGAAAAGCGTGACCAAAGCAGGCGAGCGTTTGCATCTAACGCAATCGGCGCTCAGTCATCAGTTGCGCGATCTTGAAGAGCGGCTGGGAACGCCATTGTTTTTGCGGCTGAATAAGAAAATGGTATTAACCCAGGCGGGCGAACGATTGCTGCAATCGGCGCAGCAGGTGCTCGGCGAACTGAAACACGCCGAAGCAGACCTGAAGAAAATGGCGGCCAGCGATCAGGGGACGTTGCGCCTGATCACGGAGTGTTACACCTGTTATTACTGGCTGCCAGAATTATTGCGAGAATTCAGCCGTAAATTTCCCAAAGTGGAAGTCAACATTGCACTCGAAGCGACACAGGAACCTCTGCCCGCACTGTTAAATGGCAAGGTGGATATCGCCATCGTCGCGGACGCTCCGCACGATGCGCGTATAACGTATCGTCCACTTTTCAAAGATGAACTCGTTGCCATTATGCCGCCCGATCATCCGCTGGCTTCGCGACCGTATTGGCGCGCGCAGGATTTTGATGACCAGCATTTGTTCTTGTGCATCAATCCCAAAAATAGTCATCTGTATGAGCACGTCTTGAATCCCGCTGGTATTAAGCCTGCGCGCTTTTCGCAAGTTCAGTTGGTCGAAGCCATCATAGAATTTGTCAAAGCCGGACTTGGAATCAGCGCGCTCGCTCAGTGGGCGGTGCAAGCCCATCTGGATGCGGGCACCTTGGTGGCGCGTTCCATTACGCGCAAAGGATTGCATCGCCAATGGAGCGCCGCGCTTTTACGAAATGATTTTCAACCTGTCTTCATCAATGAATTTGTGACAATGCTTGCAAATTCTGCCATGCCATTTCGCCGGGCAGCCTGACGATGCAATCTCTACGAATGAAAAAAAACGGCGCGTGACGATAAATCATCACGCGCCGTTTTCAGTTTATGGTTGAGCTGTCTCAACTATTGTGTGCGGCAAGTGCAGGTGTTGTCTGCCGTGCCATTGTCTTCAAGGCTAAATGTTGGCCCAAGCGGCGTTACGCGAATTGTCGCCTGGCCGGTAATGCGCCGGTTGTACAGCGAAGTGTTGAGGGTTGCGTTCAAACGATTGTCACGCAATTGCAAGCCACTGGATACGCGGTTGATGCTGGCTCTGCCCATCAGCATAAAGCCACCCGTGCCACAACGCGTGAATTGATAATCGCCAGTGCAAGTGTTGATCTGCAAAATATCGCCGCTGCGATCGTCTTGCAGGCAGAACACCGTGCCGGGCGTGCCTTGTGCCGCGCCGGTTGTGCCGGGAATGGTTAGGGCAGAGATAGTTTCGTTGACGCCGATTGCTCCGATCAACGTTGCAGCGCCAGTTGTCAGGTTGACCGAATAGAGTTGTGAAGTTGTCGCGCCCGGTGCCGTAACCGAAAGGATGCCGGCGTTTGAGCCAGGCACGATGTCAAAGCCGACTCGTCCACTGACAGGAACGCCGAGCGAGCCAATGGTGAAAAGTTGTCCCGTGTTCGGCGAAGTGGGTGAGCCGCCCACCGAACCTTGTGTCACCAGAGTTCCCAAAGTTGCATCAATGGCGTAAAGCGTCGTGGTTGTAGAACCCAGGAAACTGTTGGTGTAAGCAACAGCGACTATATTCGGCGTCGCACTGGCATTGGCGTCGCCAACGGCGTAAACCAGATTTGTGTCTGTGCCGGCAACCGCGCCTGTCGCAGGGTTGATGCGCAGGTTCTGTCCCGTATTGCTGACCAGTCGAACGCGATCCACTGTGGGGTTAAAGTTGAAGCCGAAGTTCACGCCGCTGAGGGCGGGGTTGAGTGGTGCCGTGCCAACTTGTGTTGCTACGCCAGTTGTTGTGCTGATCATATAGATTCGGCCTGCACTGCTCAGCGCAAAAAGCTGCCCCGTCGCGGGACGAAAATCCAAACCAACAATCGTTTCGCCGCTGGCCAAGCCAGTGATTTGCCGCGAACTGGCAATCGTGCCGGGCGTGCCCGCCACCAACGTGACAAGCTGATTGCTAGCCGTTACTGCAAAAACGTTCGTCGCGGTGACTCCTACGGCCAAATCCAGAATCGTTTCGCCGCCGTTGAGCGAAGCGCCAATGGGTCCGATCAGCGTTGCTGCGCCGGTTGTCAGATTGATCGCATAAAGCTGCGGCGTCGTGCTGCCTGCGACGGTGAACACCGCAAAAGCGGCTCCGCTGGTTGACGAAATGTCGAAGCCAACCGCGCCGTTCGGATCAACTCCGAGCGCTCCAATGGTGGACAACTGGCCGGTGTTTGGCGAAGTCGGCGCGCCGCCTTCGGAACCTTGCCGCAGCAGCGCGTTCAACGTGGGATCAATCACAAACAGCGTCGTTCCGGTGGAACCCACAAAATTATTTGTGTAAGCCGCAGCCACAACGTTTGGCGTTGCGCTGGCATTCGCATCACCGGCAACAAACACCAGATTCGTGTCGGTTCCTGCTACTGCGCCCGTCAATGGATTGATTCGAAGGTTTTGCCCCGTGCTGCCAACCAATCGAATGCGATCAACCACCGGATTGAAATCAATGCCAAACGTGGTGCCGGTCACGGCTGGTGTAAAGGCAGTCGTTCCAACCTGTGTTGCTGCTCCGGTTGCTGTGTTGATTACGTAAATGCGGCTGGTGTCCGTCACGCCGAAAAGCTGTCCTGTGCCGGGCCGGAAATCTATGCTGATCACTCTTTCGCTTCCGGTCAAACCAGTAATGGTTAGCGCGGTGGATGTTCCTGCAACTCCGGAATTCAGCACCAGTATGCGGTTGTTGTTTGTCAGCGCGAAAATAGGCTCCGTCTTCGGAACGAAAGCCAGATCACGGATCAAGGCACCGCCACCTATAGGACCAATTAAAGTTGCTGCGCCCGTTGTCAGGTTTATGGTGTAAAGCTGAGACGCCGTCCCGCCTTGCGTTGTCAGCGAAGCAAACGCTGCATTGGTTCCTGGCGCGATGTCGAAACCGGCCAGTTCGGTTGTGTCCACGCCGAGTTGGCCGATTGTAAATAATTGCCCCGTATTGGGCGAAGTCGGATTGGCATTGACCGAGCCTTGTATGACCAAAGCGTTTAGATTCGCATCAATTGCATAAAGTGTGGTGGAGGTAACGCCCGCAGAACTATTGTTATAAGCAATGCTGACAATGTTTGGCGTCGCCGAAGCATTGGTGTCGCCGGTGGCAAACACCAGATTTGTATCGGTTCCCACGGATGCACCGGTAGTCGGGTTAAGTCGTAGGTTCTGCCCTGTATTACTGACCAAACGAATGCGGTCAACCGTGGGATTGAAATCAAAGCCGAAGCGCGTTCCGCTCAAAGCTGGATTCAGCGCTGCTGTGCTGATCAATGTCGCTACGCCGGTATCAAGAGCAATTGTATAAACGCGTCCGGCATCGCTTAATCCATACAGTTGTCCGCTGGCAGGACGGAAGTCAATTGCAATGATTGTCTCGCCTGAAGACAGCCCGGTGATTGATCGAGTGCTATTAACTACACTGGGGTTTCCGGCGGAAATGTTGACCAAGGTGTTATTCGCGGTCAGCGCGATCAACGTTCCTTCAGCGGACGTTGATCCGGTACCACCGGATCCGCCAATGGTTCCGCAGGAGTTACCCAAATTGAATCCCTGACTATTTACCTGTCTGAGACTGGAAAGCGGAGAGATTCCGCCTAATACAACAAGCAATAATAAACTGATGACAAGCCAACGCTTCGTGCTCTTTGACGAACGGGTTTTAAACATAGATTCTCCTTCAGCCTTTTTGGGAGGCGTAAAAGCATTTTTTTTGTTTGTATGGGTGTCACTCACGGTACGGTCAGACAGACTGATCGGATTGGGAGCGCACGACAAAATAATTCTTAATTGTAGGTCTTGGGTTGTGGGAATTTCTCCGATCCCTTACATCAAACATTGATGGCACCTTTCCTGGGGTTGAATCGGTAAGGTGGCCAGCAAATGTTATGCCTTGTCTGACGCCATCAATTGGCTGGAACGTGAAGGCTTAATTCCGAACCCGCATGCAGCATGTAAAGAGAGGTAGCGAACTTATGAAACAAGCACGACGCGCATTCTTGCTGGAACCTCAGGAAAAACCGCTGTCCACCGCGCAAGCATTTTTGCGTCACGCGCGGTTTCGGCTGAGTGAGGATTATGCAGTCAAAATCTCCGGGGCTTTGCCCGAACTGACTGACCAGCAAATCTGGTGGCGTCCAAATGAAGCCAGCAACAGCATCGGCAATTTGATTCTGCATTTATGCGGCAACGTCCGGCAGTGGATGATTGCCGGGGTCGGTGGCTCAGCCGATAAGCGTGACCGTGATCGCGAATTTGCTGAACGCCGCCAACTTGGCAAAGACGAATTGCTGGCACTGATGCGAACGACTCTGACCGAAGTAGATGCCGTGCTGGCAGGACTAGAAAGCAAAACGGTCGCCGATGCAGACGGGCCGCTTCAACGCCGGATTGTTCCGCAAGGATTTGCCCAGACAGTTCTTGATTCGGTGTTCCATGTGGTCGAACATTTCAGCTATCACACCGGCCAGATCGTCTTTATTGCCAAGTTGTTGGCTGGCGAACGCATACGGTTTTACGACGACCGGCAACTGGATGTGCGCAGGTAAAACAGGTGCTTGCCTTGCCTGGACCTATCGCGTAAATTACGGCGCGTTGCTCCCGTAGCTCAGTTGGATAGAGCATTAGCCTTCTAAGCTAAGGGTCGCTGGTTCGAGTCCAGCCGGGGGCGTTGAAATTGAGACAATCGGCAACGGGCATCAATTGATGCCCGTTATGCTTTGCTGACGCTCTATTCCCAAACCAGCAAAAAGACGTTTATCAACTCAGTTCTTCCGAAGGTACAAGATGAGATTCATCATCCACGGAGCAGGAGCCATTGGCAGTTTGGTCGGTGCAATGCTGGCCGAAACCGGCGCTGAAGTCGTTTTGATTGCCAGACAAGCTCATGCCGATGCTGTCAACGAGAACGGTTTACAGATTAAATCGTCAAAGGGTGATCGCGTGGTGAAACTCACGGCCGTCACTTCGCCTCACGAACTCACTCCGCAAGCGGATGACGTGATTTTCCTGACTGTCAAAAGCGCGCAAACCGCCGCTTCGGTGCAAGCATTGCGCGAAGTTTTCCCGGAAGACACGCCGATTTTCTGCCTGCAAAATGGCGTCAGAAACGAAGAGATGGCGGCTCGCAGGTTCATGATTGTGTATGGAGCGATGGCTGCTTTATGCGCGACATTTCTTGCTCCTGGCGTGATTGCTCACACGCTGCAAAACACGATTTCCATCGGCAATTATCCGCTCGGTTGTGATGAGTTTGGGCTGGAAGTCGCCGAATGCCTGGGCAAGGCCGGATTTAATGTCACGACGCACGAATCCATCATGGCCGTCAAATGGAGCAAGCTGGTTCTGAATCTGCATAACGCCACGTTTTCCATCCTTGATAAACATTACCAACTTGGAGTTGTGACACCTGCCATCAGCCGGTTTATGGCCGATGTGGAAGAAGAGGGTTTGCATGTTTTAAAAGAGGCAGGCATTTCGATTGTTGATCCCAATAATCCCATTGATTTTGACAAACGCCTGAACGAGCTTCGCAGCGTGATGGAAGATCCGGAAAAGATTCACCAGGCCGAAAGCATGCCTTTTGAACTTCGGACCTATCCTTCAACCTGGACTGATTTGAAGTTAAAGCGTGGCGAAACGGAAGCAGGCTATTTCAATGGAGAGATCATTTTGCTGGGCGAAAAGCATTACGTGCCAACGCCATACAACTCCATGCTGCTGAAAATTGTGGAAACGATGGCCGTTGAAGGAGTAGAGCCAGGACTTTATACGATTGAAGAACTGAAGGAACAGTTTGAGCAGCGACGATTGCTGCACTACCACAGCCAGGAAGAGCCATAATTAATCCCGAATCAGAACGCGAAAGACCCTCGTGATAATGAAATATGCTGGTTTCAGATATTTCATTATCGCGAGGGTCTTTTCACGTTCTGAAGGGACGGGGCTGTCTCACGACCAAGTGCCACCTCAAGCCGTAAGAATTCCCGCAACCTGAGAAATTGATTCTGTGCTTTTCAAAAAGAGCCAGCTTCCTCGAAGCCCAATTCACAAATCTTAAACAGAAGGGAAGCCCCACAACTCCCCTCCTGATCAGGCCACACGACATCGTTCGCAATAGTTGGGGGAGACCAAAATTCAACTTGTACAATTGAATTTTCGGCTTAACCATTGCGATGTAGCGAGTGACTGGGCAAATTCACCTTACCACCATTTGGCAACTGTAAATTGTTGTTGCCAGCACCCTTCTTTAACTTGCCCTATCTGACGGATGCAATTTCGCACGACGGTGAAGACAGAACAATGCGTACTTTTACCTGTTTTAGTGAAGAATCTCTCTGACAGGCGGGAATTAGTCAGGAGTTTAATTTGGTCAGCGCGGAAAGAAGTTCCGATTCCGATTGCGCGGTAACAGTGCGGAGGTCAAGCACAAGCTGATTTTCGATGATGCGAGTAATGATGGGCGGGGAGTTCAATCGCAGCCTTTCTTCCATCTGATTGGCACTCATTTTTGAACAGGTTAGGCTGATAAGTGTCGTCGGCAGTTGGGTTTCCGGCGCTGAACCTCCGCCAATGACGGAATGCCCGTCAACCAGTTCCAACTTCAGGCTTTCGTCTAACTTTTCTGCTTGCTCAATCAACGATCTTGCGCGACGGGCGATGCTTTCTTTCGTTTCGTGGAGTGCAGCTTGTACAGGGATTTCTTCCAAGGCGCGTCCGGCTATATATGCTTCGACAGTCGCTTCCAGGGCGGCAAAAGTCAGCTTATCCACCCGCAAAGCACGCATCAGTGGATTCGACTTAATGCGTTTGATCAGTTCCGCTTCGCCAAGGATGATTCCGGCTTGCGGACCGCCAAGCAGCTTGTCGCCGCTGAATGCTACAACTGAAGCTCCGGCCTTAATGGCTTGAGCGACGGTCGGTTCGTCGTGGATGCCCAGCGGATTCAGATCAATTAAACAGCCGCTTCCCAAATCTTCAAACAGCGGTAAGCCACGTTCGCACGCCAGCTTGGCCAAATCCTCAAGCGAAGGTTTTTCCGTGAAGCCGATGACGCGGTAATTCGACGGATGCGCGCGCAAAATGACTTTCGTGTTTTCGTTGATCGCGTTTTCGTAATCAGCTAGGCGCGTTCGATTCGTCGTTCCAACTTCGCGGATTCGAGCGCCCGATTTGGCGATTACATCTGGGATGCGGAAGCTGCCGCCGATTTCAATCAACTCGCCGCGCGAAACAATCACTTCGCCGCCTTCAGCCAGCGTGTTCAACGTTAGCAAAACTGCCGCCGCGCAGTTGTTGACCACTGCCGCCGCGTCACAATGGAGCAATTCACGCAGCATTGCTTCGAGTCCAGTGCCTCGTTTTCCGCGTTTGCCCGAAGCCAGATCGTATTCCAGATTGCTGTAATCGCGGGCGACTTCGTTAATGGCTGCCAGCGCAGCTTCACTCAACGGTGCCCGGCCAAGATTGGTATGCAACACCACGCCAGTGGCATTAATTACTCGCTGAGTTCGAGCTTGCTGTTGGCTGGCAAAGCGTGCAGCCAACCGCTGTTCAATTTCTTCTCCCAGCGTTGCTGCTTCAACCAAAGAATCCGCTTTGCCGATTGAGCCAACCAGTTCCAGCCGAAACTCGTCCAGAATTTCGCGCAAATGGTTTCGCACCGTCTCGCGTCCGGTGGAAGAAATCAGCGATTGAATGCCTTCGCGCTTCAGCAGTTGGTCAATCGAGGGCAAATTTCTCAAGGCTGTTGTGCTCATAATGAATGTTTTGAAGAATCGCGCCGGAGCATAATTCATCAAATGCTAAGCGGCAAATTCTTGTCCTGCTGACAAAAAATCAGACCGGCCACCCGTTGATAAGGTCAAACGCCTGTTGGAGAAGTTTTGGAGGAACCATGCAAGCATTCAAAAAGTGGGTTTTGCTCTTAATCGTTTTAGCCGGTTGCAGTTTTTATTTATTCGGCCGCCACGATAGCCAATTAATTCACGCCAAAATCAGTCCCGGTCCTCCACTGGGCTTCACCAATGCGCCGGGCGAAGGCAATTGCACGGGATGCCATTACACGTTTGCGCTGAATTCCGGCGCAGGCAAAGTCGAAATCTCAGGGCTGCCGGCCAGCTATTCGCTGGGGCAAGGCTATATAGTGACAGTGACGCTTTCGCATCCGACGGCGCGTGCTTGGGGATTTGAACTGACGGCGCTGGATGCCAACGGGACTTCATCCACGATAGGCACACTTACCGCGACCAGCACGACAACCACGCTAAAACGTGAGTCTTCCGATTCGGGACAGCAACGAACTTACTTTTCACACAATGGCGAAGCGGGCATTGCGCAAGGCAAACCCGGATCAAACAGTTGGTCGTTTATGTGGACAGCTCCGGCAACGGCAATCGGCGACGTCACGTTTTACGCCGTCGGCAATGCCGCCAACAATCAGGTTTCCCCGGAAGACGATTACATTTACACGACTTCGGTCAAAGTTCTGTCGCCGTCAATGGCGAATCACCCACCGAGCTTTTCCGCGATGCCCGACCGCGTGTTGGGCGTGGGCGACCGGATTAGTTTCACCATTGCTGCCAGCGATCCCGACAACAATCCGCTGACCGTTACCGCTGGAAGTTTGGCAAACGCGACGTTCGATCAAGCCAGCAAACGATTCACCTTCACGCCCGCAGCCAACCAGCTTGGCAATCAGCAAGTAACGTTCACGGCCAGCGATGGGCAGTTACAAACCCAGCAAACTATGAAATTCCAGGTGCTTGGCGAAAGCTCGCAAGCCCTGACCGCGCTTGCCAAGACCAGCGGCCCTTCGCCGTTTCTGGATTTTAGCGGGGCTTCAACCATCGAACTCACTGCGCAAGGTTCATTTGGCGCGAATGCGATGATCCTGTTCAATGGATTGCCGCTGAATTCGCAAATTGTCGCCAATGGATTTTCGGCAATGATTCCCGGCAGCGAACTTGGCAGCGCCGGAGCCTTTGTTGTGCGCGTCCGGCAGGCGAATAACACGTTAACGAATGCGCGCGTGTTGGCACTGACTTCGGTCGTTGGGCCGATGACGGCAACGTCGGTCGAAGCTGCAAGTTATTCGGCGACGGTTGCTCCAGGGCAAATCATCGCCATGTTCGGAAACGATTTTGTAGCAGGCAGCGGCATCGCTATCGCGAACACGTTGCCTCTGCCGCGCTCGCTGCAAGCTGTGTCGGTATACGTCAACGGTGTCGCTGCGCCGCTGTATTTCACCGCTGATACCCAGATCAATTATCAACTGCCGTATTCAACTTCTGCGGGCGCGGCTTCGGTTGTGGTGCTGCGCGATGATGGAATTGCTTCTTACGGTTCGGTGAATGTTGCGACAGCAGCGCCTGCGCTGTTTGCGGCTGACGCTTCCGGCAAAGGCCAAGCCGCCGCGCAAAATTCCGACTTTTCGCGCAACGGCGACCCGGCGATGGATCCGCAAACTAGGCGCGCTCGCAAAGGCGATTACGTTGTTTTGTATGGCACAGGCGCGGGCGCGCAATTCGTCAACGCCAGTAACAACCAACCGCTGACCATCAAAGACGGCGAAGCCGCCACCAGCAGTCCGTTAGCAGCGACAGCCAGCCTGCCGACGGCAACGATTGGCGGTAAACCGGCAACGGTGTACTTCAGCGGATTGGCTCCGGGGTTTGTTGGCTTATGGCAACTGAACATTCAGGTTCCGGCGGATGCTCCGAGTGGAGTAAACGTTGAAGCTGTCATCAGCTTTGGCGGGAAGACAGCAAATCGCGTAACGATCGCCATTGAATAAGGGGCAGGATTCAGAATGGCAAATCCGAACCCTGCTTCTTTTTAAGCATTTCGATAATATGTTTTTCCCCCGGTTAGGAAGCGTTTGCTTG
>CAZXHW010000075.1:0-15115 GCA_964639915.1 uncultured Heliomicrobium sp. | reverse complement strand
GGCTTTGATTTGTTGCTGACTGGGTTGCAATCCGACGATCACGGCTACGCGCAAACCGGCGTCATCGCAGCAGAACTGCTTGGCACTCCGCACGCGACCATCGTCATGGATGTGCAAGCCGAAGACGGCACGATCAAGGTCAAACGCGAACTGGAAAGCGGCTATTTTCAATGGGTTAGCTTCCCTTCTCCGGCGGTGCTGACAATTCAATCCGGCATCAACACGCTGCGGTACGCCACGCTGAAAGGCATTATGGCGGCGAAGAAAAAAGAGATTAAGAAGCTGGATGCCGCCGCAATTGGTTTGTCAGCGGACGACCTGGCTCCGAAGACGCAGATTCGCAAAATCTACGTGCCGCAAAAATCCAAACAGACGCAATTCATCGAAGGCAGCCCGACAGAAATCGCAGCCAAATTGATGGACAAGCTGAAGAATGAAGCGAGAGTGTTTTAGTTCGAAGTTGGCAGTTCGCTGTTCGCAGCCTTTGTGAACTGTGAACCGCGAACTGTGAACTATGAACCGGAGGAATAATGGCAAACGGAATATTGGTTTTCATCGAACACGTTGATGGCAAGATCAACAAAGCAACTTACGAAGCGGTTCGCGCGGCGCAATTGATCAGCGGCGAAACCGGTCAAGCGATTTCAGCAGTCATCTTTGGCAGCGGCATTGGTGCTGCAGCGAGCGAAGTTGCCTCGAAAAAATTGGGCGCAGTTTACACCGTCGAAAGCGATCTTTTGAAATCCTACACTGCCGATGGGTACTCGGCGGCATTCAAACAAGTCATTGAACAGTTGCAACCGGAACTGGTTTTGATGACACACACGTACGAAGTCCGAGACTTTGCGCCGAAGCTGGCCGCCAGTTTGCGCCGAGCACTGGTCGGCGATTGCATCAGCCACAAAGTCGAAGGCGGCGAACTCGTCCTGACCCGACAGGTTTTCCAGGGCAAAATGGCTGCGGATGTTGTGCCGGTGGGCGACAAGCCGCATTTCGTCAGTTTCCAGATCGGCAGTTTTCGCGGCGACGAATGCGAAGCCGGTCAGGCCGAAGTTAAAGCTCTTAGCGTTAATTTGGACGCAGACATTGTTCGCCAACAACCCGAAGAGCGATTCAAGGAAGCCAAGGCCGCCGTTGACCTGACGGCAGCGCCACTGATTGTTTCCGTCGGGCGCGGCATCAAGGAGCAAAAGAACATCGAAATCGTCAAGAAATTGGCTGATGCAATGGGAGCGGAACTTTCGGCTTCGCGTCCGATTTGCGACAACGAATGGCTGCCGATGGATCGCCAGATTGGTTCTTCGGGTCAAACCGTTGCGCCAAAGATGTATTTGGCCGTCGGCATTTCCGGCGCAATCCAGCATCTGGTCGGCATGAAAGGTTCGCGCACCATCGTCGCCATCAACAAGGATAAAGAAGCGCCGATCTTTGAAATCGCCGATTACGGCGTTGTCGGCGACCTGTTTGAAATCGTCCCGGCGCTGACTGCCGAAGCTGAAAACCTGAAGCAATAATTTTTCGCTGGGAGCGCAGGCGTCTCGCCGGCGTTACCTAACGCAGGCGAGACGCCTGCGCTCCCAGCAGGAGCTTTCCCATATGACCGTCAATCGTCGTTCGTTTTTTTGTTTAGCCGCAATCCTTCTAATGCTGTTTGCTTATGTCGGCCACACCGATGCCAAAGCGCGCAAAGGCAAAAAAGTCACCGCGCTGGATCGCTACGTCGCCAAACCGGACCCGAATTACAGCTACAAAATCACCAACACGATCAAAAAAGAAGGTTTCACGGTTTACGTTGTCCGCATGACTTCGCAGCAATGGCGCACGGCGGCGGAAGTGGATAAGCCAATCTGGGAACACTGGATGACGATCATCCAACCGGACGAAGTCGCTTCTCCGAACGGCTTTCTGTTCATTTCCGGCGGTTCGGTCAATAGCAAAGAACCCGGCGTGCCCGCGCCGACTTTCACCGATATGGCCGTGCGGACGAAATCGGTTGTTGCCGAATTGAAGATGATTCCGTATGAACCGCTGACGTTCAAAGACGAAACCAAATCCCGCAATGAAGACGGGATCATTGCTTATACCTGGGAAAAGTTCATGCGCACGGGCGATGAAACCTGGCCGCTGCGTTTGCCTATGACCAAAGCTTCAGTACGCGCGCTGGACACGGTGACAGCCGTCGCCGCTAGCACCGAAGGCGGCAAGAAATCCGCGAAAGTCGAAAAGTTCATTGTCAGTGGAGGGTCGAAACGCGGCTGGACGACGTGGACGACGGCGATTGTGGATGATCGCGTCATCGCCATTGTCCCCTACGTGATTGATTGCCTGAACCTGGAAAAAGGACTGGAACATCATTTTCGCGCTTATGGATTTTGGGCGCCTGCTGTTCGCGATTACCTGAATGTCGTTACCTGGGCAGGGACTCCGCAATACAAAGCCTTGATGGACATCGAAGACCCGTATTCATATCGCGACCGTCTGACAATGCCCAAGATGATCATCAATTCAGCAGGCGACCAGTTTTTCCTGCCTGATTCGTCACAGTTTTACTTCGATGATTTGAAGGGTGAAAAACATTTGCGTTACGTGCCGAACAGCAATCACGGGTTGGACGGAACCGACGCGCCCTTTACGCTGGATGCCTTTTACGAATCGGTGCTGAAAGGCACTCCGCGCCCGCGCTACAACTGGAAATTTGAAAAGGACGGTTCAATCACTGTTAACACCCTGGATAAACCTACAGAAGTCAAACTCTGGTATGCCACCAATCCTAAAACGCGCGACTTCCGCATGGAACTCATTGGCAAAGCCTACAAGAGCGAAGTGTTGCAACCGGTTAAAGAAGGCGTGTACGTTGGCAAAATGGCAAAGCCCGAAGCTGGCTTCACGGCGTACTTTGTTGAAATGACTTTCCCAAGCAGCGGCAAGTACCCGTTCAAATTCACCAGCGGCGTCCGCGTCACGCCCGACGTTTATCCATTCACTGCTCCGCCGAAACAGAATCCGATGGCTTCGAGCGCAACAAAGTAAGGTCAGCAACGACCAACTTGAAGGGCGAATTCGCCTCGACCATAATCCCGGCCTATGGGCTCAATAGATTTTGAGGTCATAAGTGAGATCACCGAGATTGAGAAAATCGCGGTCGGCAGTGGCATTCGGATTCTGCCAATACTTCGCAAACGGTTTGGCAAAGGAAACTGGCGAAAGCTGAAAGGTGTTGCGACTGTGAAGTTAAACGATGGCACAGTCAGGCTGGCCGAGATTCATTGGTTTGAAGCACATGGCATCGGCAAAAGAAAGATGCGTGTTAAACGTTTCCTTGATTGAGTAAAAACGAAAGGAAATTATGGCAACCAAAAAAGATTTACCTCCCAAACTTGCTATCTGCATTGCAAGCAGCGACCCGGATTTGCTGACACCCCGCAGGATTTATGAAGTGTTGCCGGATGAAAGCGCCGCTCGGTCAAATTACTTGCGAATCGTTGATAACGAAGGCGAAGACTATCTTTATCCGGCAAGCAACTTTGTTTTAGTCAGCTTCGCACCAGACGTTGAGCGAGCCGTTCTACAAGCAGCCTAATTCCAAAAAATTATGGAAAACATCGAACGTGACACCCTGGAAGTTGACGTCCTCTTCGTTGGCGCTGGTCCGGCTTCGTTGGCTGGCGCGTTGCGCTTACGCCAGCTCATCAACAAGCACAACGAAACGCATGACAATGCGCTTGGCGAATTGACCATTGCCGTCATCGAAAAAGGCCGCGAAGTCGGTTCGCACATGATTTCCGGCGCGGTAATGGATATGCGTCCGCTCGCTGAATTGCTGCCTGACTGGGAAAAACGTGGCGCTCCGGTGGAATCCGAAGTCACCGAAGAAGACGTTTCGTACCTGACCAAAACGCGCAAGATCAAATCGCCGATCATCCCGCCGCCACTGAATAACCATGGCAAATATGTTGTCAGCTTGAACAAGTTGATTCGCTGGCTGGGACCGATTGTCGAAGAATCCGATGTGATGCTGATCCCGGAATTTCCCGGTGCCGAATTGCTGTACGACGCCAGCGGCAAAGTCATCGGCGTGCGCACGGGTGACAAAGGCATCGGCAAGGACGGCGAGCCGAAGGACAATTTCCAGCCCGGCGCAGACATCTTCGCCAAAGTCACTGTGCTTGGTGAAGGCTCTCGCGGGTCGTTGACCAAAAAGCTGGTTGAAAAACTCGGTTTGGACGAAGGCAAAAATCCGCAAGTGTATGCCTGCGGCGTCAAAGAAATTTGGGAATTGCCGAAGGGTCGCGTTAAACCCGGCTTCGTTATGCATACGCTCGGCTATCCGCTGCCGAATGATGTCTTTGGCGGAGGCTTCGTCTACGGAATGCAGAACGATCTGCTGGACATCGGCTTGGTCGTCGGGCTGGATTATCAAGACCCGTTCACAGATCCGCACCGCCTGTTCAACGAATTCAAACAGCACCCGGCGATTGCGGCCATGCTGGAAGGCGGCAAGATGCTGCATTACGGCGCGAAAACGATTCCTGAAGGCGGATTGTTATCGCAGCCCAAATTTTATGGGGACGGATTTTTGATCATCGGCGATTCGGCCAGCTTCCTGAATTCGCAAAAGCTGAAAGGCATTCACATGGCCATGAAGTCTGGAATGCTGGCAGCGGAAACGATCTTTGATGCATTGGTTGCTGACAAATTCGACGAAACGCAGCTCAAGTCATTCGAAACAAAAGTCGAAGACAGCTACATCCAAAAAGAGTTGCACGAAGTCCGCAACTTCCATCAGGCGTTTCGCCATGGACGTATATGGGGCTTGATCGAATCGGGGTTCCAGGTTCCAACCAAAGGGTTCGGGCTGTTCGGCGACCTGCATGTTGAAGCGGGCCACGAACATATGAAGAAGCTGCATTACTTCAATCGTCTGCCGAAACAGGCTGGCGAGTTTATTCAGGCTGAGCCGCAAAAGTGCGACAACAAATTGACGTTTGAAAAAGTTTCGGACGTGTTCCGCTCCGGCACCGAACACGATGAAGATCAGCCGCCGCATTTGAAAGTGCTGGACACCAACATCTGCATCGAACGCTGCACTTATGAATACGGCAATCCTTGCCAGTATTTTTGCCCGGCAGCGGTTTATGAACCGGAAGAAGTTGAAGGTGGACGCCGTCCGAAGATCAACTTTTCCAACTGCGTTCACTGCAAAACCTGCGACATCATGGACCCGTACCAGATCATTGACTGGGTAACGCCCGAAGGCGGCGGCGGGCCGAACTACATCAACCTGTAAATTTTAGGAGTCATCAAATGGCAACAGCACAAGACGCTGAGTTGATCATCAAGCTGTACGACCTGCGCCGGGACGAAACCATGCGCAAAGCGCGAAACTTTATGTTCATGGAATTTTTCCCGCAAAGCGCCGACGAAGTGAAAGCCCTGTTCGCCAACCCCGAATTGGCCCAGCAAAACGCGTATTTTCGCCAGGCAACCAGTTACTGGGATATGGTGGCGGCAATGGTCAACCACGGCGCGATTGACAAGGATTTGTTCTTCGACACCAACGGAGAGTTCTTCGCCATTTGGGCGAAAATCGGAGATTTGGTGCCGGAGCTTCGCGGCTTTTTCGGCCCGCAATATATGGCCAACCTGGAAAAGCTTATCGCCACTCACCCGAACGGCGCTCAGCGCGTAGAGTTGATGAAAGCTCGGTTCAAAGCCATTACCGAACGGCGCGCAGCCAAGTAGAAATTCGGATTCGGGCCATTGATTAACGCGGCGAGTCGTGACGGCTTGCTGCGTTTGTTTTTTGACGACTTCTTTTTTGCCAACGCAGGAGAAAACTATGAAAGCCGTCACACAGCCGGTTCATCAGTTAGGCCGGATTTCAATTGCGTGTATGGAAAATCCAACCACGGGGCACACGGGGAAAACAAATCTTTTCCCCACATTCTTCCCCCGTGATCCCAGTGTTCCTCGTGGTTCAAATCCGTGTACGCATTTGCAAACCGTTCTAAATTCCCGATGGATGATTGCTACCGGTCTGGCAATGTGCTGGCTCGGTTTGACCATCGTCGTGTTCGCGCAAAAGCCTGAACTTGCCATCCAAACCGGTCATTCCGGCTACATCAACGCCGTCGCCTATAGCCCGAATGGGCGAATTGTTGCCAGCGGAGGCGTGGACCAAACCGTCAAGCTCTGGGATGTAGAAAGCGGGTTGGAGTTGCGAACACTGCAAGGTCACAGTTCTGCCGTGCAGGCGCTTCGCTTCAGCCCGGATGGCCGCTTTCTGGCAAGCGGCGGCACTGACGTCGTCATCAATCTGTGGGACGTGGAAACCGGCCGCATCGTGCGAAAGCTTGATGGCCATCAAATGACGGTGACATCTCTGGCGTTTAGCTCCGATGGCAGAACGCTGGTCAGCGCCGGAATGGATCAAAACATTCTGGTTTGGGACGTGGCGACCGGAGACATACGGCAAGTGATCGTTCCCGACGACAAGGCAGTTTACAAAGGTCTTGTGTTGATGGCGCTTAATCCTGATGGCCGCACCCTGGCCAGCGGCGGAGAGATCACCAAATTGTGGGATGTCGCCACGGGTCGTGAATTGCGAACCTTACGTGACCGCAGTACCGACAAACCTCGTCCCGATTTGGCCATCGCGTTCAGTCCAGACGGAAAGTCGTTGGTGATTAGCAGCAGGTCGCTGATCTCGCTGGATGTTGCAACAGGCCAGATCCGCTGGGAAGCAAAATTCGACAGCAACTTTACAGCCGAATCGCTGGCGTTTAGCCCTGACGGAAAAACCCTGATCAGCGCAAGCTCTGAAATCACGTTTTGGGATGCAGCAACAGGGCGGCAGATTCGCAAACTGACGGACATCAGCGATTTTGGAAAGCTGGCCTTCAGCCCCGATGGCAAATTGCTGGCTCTGGGCAGCAACAACGTCAAAGAGTACGCCTTGCAGTTGCTGGACGTGGCGACCGGTCAACAGGTGCGAAAGCTCACAGGGCGCGCCAGCCCAATCTCTTCTGTGGCGTTCAGCGCGAACGGACGTTTGCTCGCCAGCGGACGGCGCACAAATATCGCGCGCACTGATACGATCAAACTGTGGGACACCTCCACAGGCCAAATGGTGCGAACGCTGAACGGCAATAGTTACGCCGTCAAAGACGTAGCGTTCAGTAACGATGGGCGCTTGGCGGCTGGCGCGGGAATTGAAGTAAGGCTTTGGGACGCAGCCACAGGCCAGATGCTTCGCCTGATTAAGGACAATCCGCGACAAGCGGACGCGCTTGCCTTCAGCGCCGATGGCCTGATGCTGGCTACTGGCGACCGCAACGGTTCAATCAAGCTTTGGGATGTACCCGCCAACCAATCAACGCACTTGCTCAACGGTCATTCCAATGGAGTCTATTCGCTGGCATTCAGCCCGGACGGAAAAATTTTGGCCAGCGCAGGCCACGACAAAACCGTCAAGCTGTGGAATGTCGCCACAGGGCAATTGCTGCACACGCTCAGCGGACACACAAACAATGTTTACGCTGTGGCGTTCAGCCCCGACGGACGAACCATTGCCAGCAGCGGAATTTATCAACAGGTCAAGCTGTGGGACGTGCAAACCGGGCAATTGCTCAAAACGCTGCCGACGTTTCCTGCTGGAACCAGCTTTCGCCTGAGTTCACTTGCGTTCAGTCCGGATGGAAAGTCATTGGCGGGCGGCGTGATTCCGCTTCTCAACAATGTCGGCGGTGTTTTATTGTGGGATGTCGCCACCGGCAATTTGCGAAATCATCTGAAGGAAGCAAGCGACGTGTCGTCCGTTGCTTTCAGCGCCGATGGTCAAATCATTACAGCAGGCACGCAGGAAAGCACTATCGGTCTGTGGGATGCGGCGACAGGAAAGTTTTTGGCCAGCCTGCTGGCGCTGGATGATCAAGACTGGGTAGTCGTCACACCAGACGGTTTATTTGATGGGTCGCCCGCCGCCTGGAGCCAAATCCTATGGCGATTTTCACCGCAACTTTATGACGTCGCGCCAGTCGAAATTTTCTTCAACGAATACTATTCCCCTGGATTGTTGAGCGAATTATTCGGCGGAAAGCGTCCGCGCGCCGCCAGCAATATTGAACAAAAAGATCGTCGCCAGCCGCAGTTGAAACTTTCCGTTGCCAACGGAACTTCCGTCGCTTCGATCTCGACGCGGCGCGTAAAGGTGAAACTGGACATCACATCAGCTCCGGCGGGCGCGCAAGACGTGCGGCTGTTCCGCAATGGCTCGCTGGTAAAAGCCTGGCGTGGCGATGCGATGAAAGGCCAAACGCGCGCGACCCTGGAAACGGAAATTCAGATTGAAGCAGGCGCAAACCAACTGACGGCCTACGCCTTCAATCGCGACAACGTCAAAAGCACAGACGCCACGCTGACCATTAACGGCGCGGAAGCCCTGAAACGCACAGGCACGGCGTACTTGCTGGCCATCGGCGTCAATCAATACGAAAACCCGCAATTCAATCTGCGGTTTGCCGTTGCCGACGCGACGGATTTCGCCGCCGAGCTGAAACAGCAACAGGAAAAGCTAAAACGCTATGAACGCGTCGAAGTCATTTCGCTGAACGATCAGCAAGCGACTAAAGCCGGAATTCTGAAAGCGCTGACCGACATTGCCACCAAGGCACAACCCGAAGACGCCGTCGTGGTGTATTTCGCCGGTCACGGAACCGCTGTGCAAAACCAGTTCTATTTGATCCCGCACGATCTTGGGTATCGCGGCACACGCGGGCAACTCAATGAGACGAGCCTGAAGCTGGTTCTATCGCGCAGCATTTCAGACCGTGAACTGGAACGCGCCTTTGAAGCCATCAATGCCAATCAATTGCTGCTGGTGATTGACGCCTGCAATTCCGGGCAAGCGCTGGAAGCTGATGAAAAACGGCGTGGTCCGATGAATTCTAAAGGCCTGGCGCAACTGGCGTATGAAAAAGGCATGTATGTGCTGACCGCTTCGCAAAGCTATCAAGCCGCCATTGAACCCGCGGATTTGAAACATGGATTGCTGACGTACGCGCTGGTCGAAGAAGGTTTGAAACGTGCGGCGGCTGATGCCGAACCAAAAGACGGAACTGTGCTGCTGCGCGAATGGCTGAATTACGCCACCGAGCGTGTTCCGCAATTGCAGCGCGAGCGGATGCGCGAGGCTGGCAAACGCAAACTGGTGCTGGCTTACGAGGAAGGCGAAGAGCGCATTCTGGAAGTAGAACAAAGGAACGTTCAACGCCCGCGCGTGTTTTACCGCCGCGAACTGGAAACCCAGCCCTTCGTCGTTCTGGGCGCTGCGCCCAAGCAGTAAGTTGCCGTGTTTTTGCGTTCGCGGTACTCTTTTGGTCACTTGGCTGACAAAGTTCTTCCGCGTAGCCAGGTACAATCTACTTCGGCAATTCATCTTCAAACGTTTGAGAGGTCGCTTATGGTTCGTTCCAGTCAATTCAGGCTAAATGTGATAGCCGCGCTGATTCTGGTTTGTGGTTTGGCGGTAACGGCAGCAGCGCAAATGGCAAATCCGATCAATCTGTCCGCGAAGCTTGATCCGAATCCGGTCAAAGCCGGCCAAGCAGCAAAGGCAACGGTGACGGCAAAAATTGAATCGGGCTGGCATCTATACTCGCTGACGCAACCGGCGGGCGGTCCGCGTCCGACCAAAATTTCGATTGACGAAACCGGCCCTTTCAAAGCGGACGGCAAAGCGACGCAGCCAAAACCGAAAGTTGCCGCCGATCCAAATTTTTCGGTTCCCGGTCAGCCGCCGTTTATGACCGAAACGTTTGATGGCGAAGCCACCTTCACGCTGCCGATCAAGGTTGCAGCGGATGCGCCGCCCGGCAATCAGAAACTGACCGTCAAGTTTTACTTCCAGGTTTGCAACGACCACGAATGTTTGCCGCCGCGAACAAAACCGCTGGAAGTTGACGTGGCAATTGTCGCGGCCAATGCCAAACTGACGGCATCACCGACTCCTGAAACTGGACCTTCGCCTTCGCCGACCAGTTCACCGGAAGCGGCGGCTTCGCCGACTCCCAATGTAGCAATCGGCATTTCTGAGGTTCCTCCTGCAGCGCCGCCTACTGCGACCGGCAGTGATGAAGATCAGGCAAAGGCGCTAAAGAATCGTGGCCTGTTTGGCTTCATTTGGTTTGCCCTGATCCAAGGATTACTGGCGCTACTGACGCCGTGCGTGTTCCCGATGATTCCCATCACCGTTTCGTTTTTCACTAAGCGCGAAAAACGAACCAGCGCCCAGGCTGTTGGCCAGGCTTCATTCTTTTCCTTGGGAATCGTGCTGACGTACACGGTGCTTGGCCTGGCGCTGGCAGCCATTGCCGGGCCGGCTGGATTGCAGATGCTGGCGGCCAGCCCATGGATGAATCTGTTTCTGACCGTTCTGTTCGTCATCTTTGCGCTGAACCTGTTTGGGATGTTTGAAATTCAAGTGCCGTCAGGACTGGTCAACAAACTCAATGCGCGCGCCGATAGCAAAGAAGGTGGCCAAACGTTTGCCACAATCCTGATGGGCATCACCTTTACGCTGACGTCGTTTACCTGCACAACGGCATTTGTCGGAACGGTGCTGATTTACGCCACACAAGGCGACTGGTTCTGGGCGATTATCGGAATGGTGGCGTTCGCGACGGCTTTCGCGCTGCCGTTTTTCCTGTTCGCCTTGTTTCCGCAATGGCTGCAAAGTTTGCCGAAGTCCGGCGGCTGGCTGAATTCCGTTAAAGTCGTGATGGGCTTTCTGGAGCTTGGCGCGGCGTTCAAATTCCTGAGCAATGTGGATTTGGTTTGGGGCTGGCAAACGGTTTCGCGGCCGCTGGTGCTGTCCGCTTGGATTGCAATTGCGTTGGCAGCGGCGTTGTACCTGCTAGGCAAAATTCAATTGCCGCACGATACATCGGTCGAACATCTGGGCGTTTTCAGAATGCTAATGGCGACATTCTTTCTTGGGCTGGCGTTTTACTTTTTGACTGGTTTGTTCGGCGGAGCGCTGGGAGAATTTGACGCATGGTTGCCGCCTTCCTCTGCCAAAGACTTTGCCTTGAACCGTTCGGATGGGAGTGCCGAAGCGAAATGGCACGAAACATTCGACGAAGCTGTGCAAAAGGCCAAAGCAGAAAATCGTCCTGCGTTTTTGAACTTTACCGGCGTTACCTGCACCAACTGCCGCTGGATGGAAAAGAATATGTTTCCCGATCCGGCAGTGAAAAAAGAGCTGGAAAAGTTCGTCCTGGCAGAGCTTTACACGGATCGCGAAGACACAGCCGAACATCAGAAAATTGACGAGGAAAACGGGAAGCTCCAAGCTGAAAAGTTTGGAACGGTGGCGTTGCCGCTTTACGCCATAATTGATGCGAATGGAAACATTCTGGCCAAGTTTCCCGGCCTGACACGGGATAAAAAAGAGTTCGTTGAATTCTTGCAGCGCGGAGCCAGCCGCTTTCAGCCGCTGACAGCGCAAAAATAGTTCTGCGTGCTTGCCATTAGGCTAAGAACATCCAGTTAAACACTCACGCTCTGATGCCCTGAAGGGGCAACATTGAATAGCACAGGGCAACGCCCTGTGTAGTTGAGCAGTTAACAACCACAAGCCCTGAAAGGGCGCAATTGGTATAGTTATTGCGCCCTTTCAGGGCTTGTGAATTTTCCGGTTCATCACCAGTGGCGTTGCCACTGGCTATTAAATTTTGTCCTTTCAGGGCTTTCCGGACCCACTCAATGTCATTAGCTTCCAGACGCCCTTAAGCCTTTACCTGAATTTACTGTTGCGGCCACTCACCGCCATCGCCTGGAGGTGGAGGATTCCACTGCGGAGGCGGCGGAGCTTGCGGCGGAAGGTTCTGGCGCTTTTCAAAAATCTTCACGCCAGCCATCGTTCCCAAAACCGTAAATCCACATAGCAAAACAGCTCCAATCAAGGTTCCTGGGATCATGCCAATAATCTGAGCGCCAAGTCCTTGCCCGCTCATTTGATCCACCATTTCCTGGACAAATTTCTGTAGTGCGGGGTTGTTCACTTGCTGCGCGAAATTTCCGAGCGCTTTCAACTGATACGGCAGCGTCACCAATTCCACAGGCAAACCGATGAATATGCGTATAAATGCGCCCAGCAATCCGGCGTATAAACCAATTTTCGCGCCATCGTTGATTGTCACGGGTTGCGGCGAACCGTCAACCAACAATTTGGCTGCCACCGCTCCACCAACCCAGGCCCACAAACAACAACAAGTGTTGCCAGCGTTCAACAACGGAACTACGGACAAAATGCCCATAACCAAGCCGCCGGCCAAATATGGTTTGCTCTGATCCTGCTGATTCATGCTGAATAGTGCTCCTTAAAAGAATGTTCCTGAGGTTCCAATGACCGTGGGAAGGCAATTGCCACCCAGGCAGGCAGCAGAAAAAACGCCGCCACGACGCCAACCAACAAGCCTGTCGCCGTTCGCGAAAAGAAGGTGTTTTTAAATACTCCGATGTAATCACCGCCGACATCCACCAGCATCGGCAAGGCTCCAACCACTAACCATATACGCGGCGGAATCGTCAGATCACCCAAACTGCGACAAAATGGATACAGCATCAACCCACCGACAAAGCCGAAATAGATTCCTGTGCAACGCGAACAAACGGCAAAAGGCGATCCCAACCAATAAAACGACCGCTCCGGAATTTGATGGCAAATTCCGGACAAACCTCGATACAGGCTGATTGCGGAAAATGAATGTCCGGCTGCCATCAGCCAGGGTGGCAAAAAGATGACCGCCAGCCAGACTATTGCAATCAGCATCAGCAGCGAGTACATCAGCCACGATTTTCGTGTATTCGACATTTCAGGTTGAGTTATTTGACCGCATCAAAGAAATCGTACACCACACGCGCCAGCCGCCCCATTTGCTCTTCAACTTCACCGCGCCCGGTTCGCTTATCCACAGTGAAAACCACCAGCGCAATCGGGTTCCCGCGCACGAACATGACGCCAGCGTCATTGGTCGTCGAACCGATGGTTCCGGTTTTATGCGCAAATCCAGTGCCTTCCGGCAAGTAGCGCGGCAACCGTTGGTTAAATTGCTGACGGTTTAGAATCGTCATCATTCCCTGACAAGAAGTTTCGCTGGCGGCTTTGCCTGTGACGATCATCTCCAGCAATTGGGCCATATCATCCGGCGAAGCCACATCTTTCGCGATTTTGGCGAACTCTGTGTCAGCTTTGGCCACGCGCTCCGGTGAAGACGTATTGAGCTGCGGGCGATTCATCAATTGCTGTTTGGTTTTGCCAGCCGCTGCGTCGTCAATCAGTGCCAGATAATCTCGAATCATTTCAAATGTCGTGCGATCCACGCGGATGTTGTTCAGCCCCAGCTTGCGCATTGTCGCGGTGACATTTTCGGCGCCGACTTTGGTCAGCAAAATGTCCGTCGCCTGATTGTCGCTGAGGATAATCATCAGCGTCGCCAGATCGTGAATCGTGGGTTTCAGCCCTGGCGACATCAGCGTCAGGATGCCGCTGCCCAGCGTGCGGTCGTCGGCGGTGAGTTCGACACGGTCGTCCAGCGAGAATTTTTTGGCTTCAACCTGACGAAAAACCTCGACCAGAATCGGAATCTTGTACGCGCTGGCCATCGGAAAAGCCCTGTCGCCATTGATCGAAATTTGTTGTCCTGTGGCAATGTCCCGAACCGAAACGCCAAGCGTTCCCGGAAACGCATTGGCCAGTTCCTGCAAGCGTGCGCGCAATCGTTCGATGGTTGGCACCGGCTTGGTTGACTGGCCAAAAGCCGAAAGCGAAATCAGACAAAGCAGAAGCGGCAAAACAACAGAGCGACTAAAACGCATCAAGTTTCTCCTTGTCGAAATCGAAAAGCGTATCAAGCCGCTTTCAGTGGCCGAAGCCTGGAATACTCTTCACGATTCGCAATCAATGCTTCCCAAATGTCCACCGCTTGTTGCAGATTCATCCAAAACTCCGGAGAGGTTTTGAACACCCGCGCCAAACGATGGGCCATATCAGGCGTCAATGAGCGGCGCTCGTTTAACAAGTCGCTGACTGAGCGAGGCGAAACGCCAAGTCGGGCAGCAAGCTCTGCCTGTGTTAATTCAGCCGCAGGTACAATTTCTTCACGCAAAAGTTCGCCCGGATGAGTTGGTCGTCTTTTCCTGCCGTTGAGCATAAATCCTCCTCAATGGTAGTCCTCAAGGTTTACGTCAGTAGCATCTCTGCCAACAAATTTGAAAGTAATACGCCAATTGCCATTTACCCAGATTGACCAAGTACCTTTCCGATCACCTTTCAGTTCATGCAATTTAAACCCAGGCAAATCAAGATCGGTAACGGCGACTGCTGCATCAATGGCGTCGAGGCGAATTCGTATTCGCGAAGCAAGATCGGAGGGAATCCTTTTCTTGCTCCCAGCCTCGAAAAAATCCCTCAGCCCTTTATGCAACCAGGATTTAATCATTTGTTAAATCGCACACCACAACTGGCTAGATTCGATCAAACCGCACAAACGAATCCGGCCCGCCTTCAACGTGGACGGTGTCAACGAATCGAACGTGCATGGTTTCCGTCGTCATCACCAGGGATTGGGTTCGTTTGCCTGTACCGAAAAACCGCACGCCGCGCAGAATCGTTCCGTCAGTGACCCCAGTCGCGGCAAAGATGATTCGCTTGCCCGGGGCAAGTTCGTTCGTATCAAAAACGCGCGAAGGGTCTTTGATTCCCATTTTCGCCATGCGGTCGGCGATGTCCGGAGCGATTCTGGAGCGCTCTTCCGCTTCTAGTTGTTCCGGCATCATAAAGCGCGCCTGAATCTCACCGTTCAGACATTTCATCGCGGCGGCGGTGATAACGCCTTCTGGCCCGCCGCCGATTCCCATCAGCGCGTGAACTCCGGAGCCGGCAACCGCAGCCGAAATCCCCGCCGAAAGATCGCCATCGGTAATCAGCCGGATTCGTGCGCCTGCTTCCCGAATATCCTGAACCAGTTGGCGATGGCGCGGCCTGTCCATTACAACAATTGTCAGGTCTTCAACTTTGCGTTTCAGCCGCGAAGCAATCGCATTCAGGTTGTCT
>CAZXHW010000074.1:0-15325 GCA_964639915.1 uncultured Heliomicrobium sp. | reverse complement strand
CCGGCAAGGGGCAAGTTCCGTAGCGACTTCAAGTCATTGGCGTCAATTCCTCCGGCCAAGTAAACGGGCAGGTCTACTTTTTCGATCAGTTCGGAAATTGCGTTGAGCTTTTCTTCGCGGCTCATGCCTTTAACCCGTTTAAAGCCTCGGCGGTTAATACACAACGAGTCCACGCCTAAATTCCGCAATTGCCGCGAACGTTCGATAATATCTACGACGCCCAGACTGTCAGCCATTACCTGGCCGTCGTAGCGTTTGGCGGATTTCACCACACGCTCGACCACCTCGTCCGAAGCGCAGCCCAGAACCGTGACCACGGTCGCTCCGGCGGCAAAGGCGAGTTCGGCAATCGGTTCACCGGCATCAACGACTTTGATATCGGCAACAATTGGACGTCCGCGGTGACGGCGGCGCAGTTCTCGCACAGCGCGGATGCCTTCGCGAATCAGCAAAGGTGTCCCGGCTTCGATCAAATCCACTTGTGCCGCCACTTTTCCGGCCAGTTCCAGTTGATGCATCAGGTCTGGCGCGTCCAGTGCCAATTGAAGCTTCATAGCTCTCCAATGGTTGAATTTTTGACTTTATTTAGGCCTAAACTCATTTCCACATTTATTGTGGAAATCCTTGTGGAAACCCGCTTCTTTAGAGCGTTAAGTCCATCTAAATTCGCTACTTATAGCAGATTGCACATAATTTCGACATCTCAGCTAAGTCCAATCATTTCAATAGATAACCTTTATGTATGGCTTTTTCGCCCACGAAACGCCAACTTGGTCAAACCACCTCAGAGCATCTTCCACAGCCTATTTCAAAACCCTATGTTTTCGCGGTGATTGTCACTTACTTAAAGTAGTTCTTGAAGCTTGGAATGGTTGGCTTGTTGCAGCCAGGAAACAATTAGTGAAACACCAACCAAGCCCAATTTCAATCAGGATCAAAAATCCTCTTCGCGCATTTGATCCAGTCGCTCCAAAAAGTCCGGTTTGACCATTACCTGACGCGGCTTTGTTCCATCTTCAGAACCAACAATGCCTTCGCGTTCCATCATGTCAATAATCGAAGCGGCTCGACCATATCCAATGCGCAAATGGCGCTGCAGCAGGGAAGTCGAAGCCTTCTGACTTTTCACGACAATTCGCACAGCATCGTCATACTTTTCGTCTTTGGGGAAATCGCCACCCTCACCGCCTCCGGCTTCTTTGTCGCTCAGGATAATCTTGTCGTCGTAAGCCGGTTTACCCTGTGATCGAATGAAATCACAGATGCGTTTGCATTCTTTTTCGTCCACATACGCGCCGTGGACGCGAATCAGACGCGAAGTGCCCGGGCCCAGAAAGAGCATATCGCCCTGTCCTAGCAAACCTTCTGCGCCGTTGGTATCAATAATGGTGCGCGAGTCCACTTTGGACGAAACGCGGAATGAAATTCGCGACGGGAAGTTTGCTTTGATCAAACCGGTGATGACATCCACCGAAGGCCGCTGCGTTGCCAGCACCAGATGAATTCCCACTGCGCGCGCCATCTGCGCCAGTCGCGTAATGCTTTCTTCAACTTCGCGGGCGGCAACCATCATCAAATCCGCCAACTCGTCAATAATAATGACAATAAACGGAAGCGGTTGCGGAGCTTCTTCGTCATCACTTTTCGGTTTCAGGCTGGAAACTTCCTGATTGTATTGTTCGATGTTGCGAACGCTGAACTGGGCCAGATGCTTGTAGCGGTTTTCCATTTCCGTCACAGCCCACTTCAGCGCGTACCCGGCACGTTTGGGATCGGTGACAATCGGCGTCAGCAAATGCGGCAAGTCCGCATATAGACCAAGTTCCAATCGTTTGGGATCCACCAGAATCAACTTCACTTCGTCGGGCGTAGCCTTGTACAGCAGCGAAAGCAATATCGAGTTCAATGCGACAGACTTACCTGCGCCCGTTGCGCCAGCAATCAGCAAATGAGGCATTCTGGCCAAATCCGCAGAATAGTTTGCTCCATCAATCGTTTTGCCCAAAGCCAAAGTCAGCTTTGATTCCGAGTTACGGAATCTTTGTGATTCGATAACTTCACGCAAACGAATGACTTCGCGTTTTTCATTTGGCACTTCAATGCCGACAGTGGATTTTCCGGGAATGCGGTCAATGCGAATGGATTCGGCTTTCAGTCCCAAGCAAAGATCATCCACCAAACTGGTGATGCGACTATATTTAACGCCCGGGTCGGGTTTGAATTCGAACGTAGTGACGACCGGGCCTGGGCTGATTTGTTTGACTTGGCCGGAAACGTTGAATTCCTGGCATTTTTCGGCCAGTTGCCGCGCGCGTTCCAACAGATCGGCTTCGACCATTTCGGGGCGCGTAGTTGCCAGCGTTAGCATTTCAGTCGAAGGCAGTTTGTAATCGGCTAATACGCGAGCAATCTTGGTGGCCAAGCTGGCGGATTTTTTTGGTGCGGGGCGCTCCTCGGTTTCTTCGGCGCGCTTGACGGAAACCGTCGCCAGCATGTCTTCGACGCTGCGAACTTTGCCGGGCGCGTCCGCGTCGTCCTCATCGAATCCATTTGTCGCTTCGTCGTCCTCGAATGTGTCAGGTTCGTTTTTGGTTGTTCGTCTTAACCGGCCTGTTTTGCTTTCCGTGTCCGGTGAAAGCCTGGCAGTTGTTTTGCGAGGCGAACGTAAGGCTATTGACTGATCCTGTTGACCATTTCCAGCGATTTCAATGTCTGCATTGACGGAACCGTAACCGCTTTCGTTGGCAACGTCTGGCGACGGCAATCCGGTGGTTTTGCTCCTGCGTGAATTCTGGCGAACAGGCTTGGGCGAATCTTCGCGCCCATGATTGTTGATGACAATCCCATCCTCGCTTTGATCGCGTCTGTAATCGCTTTCGTTCAGCCTGCTGGTGCGGACAACGTCTGGTTGGTCGTCGAAGGGTTTCTGCCAAAGGCTGGTGATCCAGTCCACGACAATCTGGACGATGTTTTGATCGTTAGGACGTTCGCGCAGTTTTTTCAACAAGGCCGAGACTGAAAGCGGAGTTGCCAGCAATAATCCGACAATGAGCAACAGAACCAACGCCACAAAAGCGCCTCCGATACCGATGTAACGCGAAATTCCGATTGTCGAATCTTTTATCAGCCAATATCCAATGAATCCTCCCAGGCGAAATGAATTGGGTTCCCAAGGGATCAGCGTCAGAAATCCCGTCAGCGAAACGATCAACAAAAAGATTCCGACCAGTTCCGCTTTACTGGTTTCTTTGCGTTGATCTGTCCATTGCCACCAACCCATCACAAACAAAACTCCCGGAAGCAGCCACCCCGCGATGCCAAGCGCCTGATAAATGAAGCTGGCGATGTTTGCACCAATTGGGCCGGCCAGATTCCTGGCGCGTCTGTATGCGCCTGTAGATGTCCATGACGGATCGTCCGCGTGATAGCTGATCAAAGCCAGCACGAAAACAAATCCGGAGGAAATCAGAATCAAGCCCACCACTTCATTCCACGGACTGCTTCTGGGTTTTTCAGGTGTTTGGATTTCCATAGTTCTTTGAGCAACCGGAAGACGGCAGTTGAAACGCTACTGACTACCGGCTACTGACTACCGTCTACTCTTTTCGACAACAAATACTCTTTGATGAAATCGTCCAGGTCGCCCGCCAGCACGGCGTCAACGTTGCTGGTTTCGTGTTTGGTGCGAACGTCCTTGACCAATCGGTATGGATGGAGCACGTAATTGCGAATCTGCGAGCCGAAAGAAATATCACGCTTTGTCGCCGCCAGCTTGTTGGTTTCGGCCTGCTTCTTTTCCAACTCCAGTTCGTACAGACGCGATTTCAACACTTTCATCGCCACGTCGCGGTTTTGATGCTGCGAACGTTGATTCTGGCAAGTGACCACAATGTTGGTCGGCAAGTGGGTGATGCGAACTGCCGAATCCGTTGTGTTGATGTGCTGGCCGCCCGCGCCGGTTGAACGGTACGTATCCACGCGAAGGTCTTTGTCCAGAATTTCGATTTCAATGTTGTCGTCAATTTCCGGCGTGACGAAAACCGAAGCAAAACTGGTTTCGCGGCTTTGCCCTGAGTTGAATGGCGACATACGAACCAGCCGGTGAACACCGACTTCGCCAGCCAGCAATCCATAAGCGTAATCGCCTTCGATGCGATAGCTGGCGGATTTAATTCCGGCTTCTTCGCCGGGTTGCAGGTCAATCTCTTCTACTTTGAAGCCGCGTTTTTGCGCCCAGCGCAGATACATTCGCAGCAGCATTTCAGCAAAATCCTGAGCATCGGTTCCGCCTGCGCCGGAGTTGATGGAGAGAAACGCGTTGTTCGCGTCGGTTTCCCCGCCAAGCAACATTTGCGTTTCGCTTTCTTCAACATCCAGGGCCAGCTTTTTGACCGATTCGCGCAATTCGTTGGCGGAAGCGTCGTCTTCGGCGGCAAAATCAAACAACACTCCAATGTCGTCTACCAACCGCTGCTGATCTTCGGCGGTGTTGATGGCGCGTTCCAGCCGCGAACGCTGCTGCAAAACCTTCTGCGCCTTTTCCTGATCGTTCCAGAAATCCGGTTCGGCGGCCTGTGTTTCCAGCTTGGCTAATTCCCGACGTTTGGCATCAACGTCAAAGAAACCTCCGCAATTCGGCGACGCGGGATTTCAGATCATCATGTTGTGCGCGCAATTCCTGAGCGGCAACTGCATCAAGCATTTATGTGTTCTCCAATCGAATCTGTTTGTTGTTTAAGGTCGCGTAGCTTACCACAAAGTCCGAGCCTAAGTTATTTGTCCTGCTCAGAAATTACCGTTAACCCGACGATCCAATCAAAGTCCTTCACATTGTGTGTGATGAGCGGTACGTCATAAAGCAAAGCCGTTGCCGCAATCCAAGCGTCAGATGATTCAATAATCCGTCCGCTGCGCTTTGCGTCGTTGCAGGTGTCTCCCCAAATCCTGCAAAGTTCCCGGCTTGATTCAACAACAGTGTAAGGTGCTAAAAATGCTTCCAACTCCGCTTGCTTTCTCGCTCCCCAACTGCGGGAGGCTGCCCAGAGATCAAGTTCCGCAATCGTCATAAACGATATGGCCAGGATTTTGTTGTCGAGATGTTGCTGGTAACGAAGATGCCTACTATCCCGCTTGAACGTATAGGAGACAACGTTAGTATCAACAATGGCTCCAATTCCCATTAATCCCCCAATTCGGCGATGCCCTTGAATGGATCGCCCCGCCGGGATTCGCGTACAAAGGCATTGAAATCATCAACGCTTTCATCCTCAGGCCAGAATTCACCCAACTTGAGCAATTCGTCAAACTTAACCGGGCCTTTCCCTTGCTCAGCCGCTAACTCCTCAATCGTCTTCGGCCTTTCGGTCGCGAGAAGCGCATTCAGCCTGCGCTTCTCATCAGGTTTCAACTTTTTGGCCTCTTCTAAAATTTCTTCAAATGTCAGCATCGCAAAACCTCCTTTCGGTCGTAATCAATATGCAGCTTCGCTGTATTCGCCGAACACCACCCGCATTTTATCCGCAATTTCGCCCAGCGTCGCGTAGGCCTCGACCGCTGCAATGATCACAGGCATCAGGTTTTCGCCGGAGCGGGCTGCCGCTTCGACTTTTTCAAGTGCGGCGATTGTTGCTGCCGAATTTCTTTCTGCTCGAACCTTCCGCAAGCGTTCGACCTGCGCTTGCTCGAATGCCGGGTCAATTTTCATCGTAGGGATTGAAGTCTCTTCCTTGATCTGAAAGCGATTCACGCCAACAACAATTTCTTCTTGCGCTTCGACGGCTTTCTGAAAATCGTACGCGGCACGCTCGATTTCGCGCTGGACGTACCCGGCTTCGATGGCGGAAAGCATTCCGCCCAGTTCGTCAATTTTGGTGATGTATTCAAATGCTCGGCGTTCGATTTCGCTGGTCAGATGCTCAATCGCGTAAGAGCCCGCCAGCGGATCAGCCGTGTCAGCGACGCCGGATTCATAAGCGATGACTTGCTGCGTTCGAAGCGCGATGCGAGCGGCGTCCGCCGTTGGCAATCCCAGAGCTTCATCCATCGAATTCGTGTGCAGCGATTGCGTTCCGCCCAGTACTGCCGCCAGCGCCTGAATCGTCGTGCGAACGATATTCACTTCGGGTTGTTGGGCCGTTAGGGTCGAACCGGCGGTTTGCGTGTGAAAGCGCAGCATCTGGGATTTCGGGTCTTTGGCTCCGAAACGATCTTTCATCACCTTCGCCCACATTCGCCGCGCGGCGCGGTATTTGGCGACCTCTTCCAGAAAGTTGTTGTGGCCATTAAAAAAGAAAGCCAGTCGCGGCGCGAAATAATCCACCGCCAATCCCGCATCAATCGCCGCTTGAACATACGCGATGCCGTCGGCCAATGTGAACGCGACTTCCTGAGCCGCCGTCGAACCGGCTTCGCGGATGTGATACCCGCTGATCGAAATGGTGTTCCAGTTGGGAACCTCTTTCGCGCAATACGCGAAAATGTCTGTAATGATGCGAAGCGAAGCGCGTGGCGGATAAATGTAGGTCCCGCGCGCGATGTATTCTTTCAGGATATCGTTTTGAATTGTGCCGTTGAGCTTGGCAGGTTCGATGCCCTGTTTTTTGGCGACGGCAATGTACAACGCCAGCAGGATCGAAGCTGTCGCATTGATCGTCATTGAAGTCGAAACTTGATCGAGCGGAATGCCGCCAAATAGCACCTCCATATCGGCCAGCGAATCAATCGGAACGCCTACGCGTCCGACTTCGCCTTTCGCCAATTCGTGGTCGCTGTCGTACCCAATCTGCGTCGGCAAGTCGAAAGCCACAGACAAGCCGGTCGTGCCTTGTTCCAGCAAATATTTGTACCGGCGGTTGGATTCCTCCGCTGTGGCGAAACCGGCATATTGTCGCATCGTCCACATTCGCCCGCGATACATTGTCGAATACACGCCGCGTGTGAACGGAAATTCGCCTGGTTCGCCCAATTCTGTAGCAACGTTTTCAGGCAAATCTTCCGCTGCAAATCTGGCTTTCATCTCGATACCGGATGTCGTTGTGAACTTTTCTTTTCGCTCTTTCGCTTTGCCTTCTGGTTTTGGTTTGGACGGCATAAAGTTGGCGTCTGCTCCTTGCTGAATGATCGCTCAAATTTCCTGGTGGAACCGGATTCTAGCATGTGAAATTCAGCGCGTCGTCGTCGCGGCAAACTGACAGTTCGCGCAGCAGGGGCTATAATTTGCCGCACAAATTTCTTCATCAAAAGGCTGGCGAGCGACAAACATGGACGATCACATGAAAAAATTGGTGCGGGAGCTTGGCGAAGCGATTAACCGCGCCCTGGAAGATTCCGACGATATCGCCGAGGCTCGCGATCGTATCCGCGAAGCTGGCAACGAGGTGTATCTGGTACTGGAAGCCACCATCGTGCTTGGCGATTTACAGGAAGATTCAAAAGCGTATCCGGCAGTTACTGTCGAACAGCGGCTGTCCGAAATCAGCCACGAAGACAAACAGTTTTTGAAAAGCCTCAACATCAAGTTCGATAATGACGAGTGAAAGGAGGAAAACGAATTATGGCAACTGCGACAAAAAATGCGACAACAGACGAAATCCTGACAATGGACGAAATCAGAAAGCGATTTGATTCCGAATGGGTGTTGATTGCTGAGCCTGAAACTGACCAGTTCCACAATGTGCTCGGCGGAAGAGTGATTTACCACCATTCGGATCGGAACGTGTTTGACCGGGAAGTCTTGGAATTAGACCCACACCCAAGTGACTTTGCCGTTTTCTTTACTGGAAAAACTCCTGATGGAGTTAGCTATTTGCTATGAAAATTCCTTTCGACCCTGTCGAAGATTTGATCTATCTATGGGCAGAGGTTTTGGGTCCATCAGGCAAAGCACGGCTTTTGCTAGCGCTCGACACTGGAGCAACTAGCACGGTTGTTAGCAAGACACGTTTGATCGAATTAGGGTATGACCCTGAATCCAGCCCTGAACATTCCCGGATTATCACTGGCAGCCAATCAGAAACAGTTGCCCATCTAAAACTGACCAAATTTTCTGTGCTGGGACAACAACGAGTGAGCTTTGACGTATGCTGCTATGACCTGCCTGAGGCGACAGGAGTTGACGGCGTGCTTGGCTTGGATTTCTTTCGTGGGCTGAATTTGAATATTGATTTTCGCAACGGACTAATTACTCTTTCTTGAATTACTCACACGCAGTGGAGAACCATCAATGACCCTTAACGCCGTCCCCATCCTCATCGCAGTTCTGTGCATTTACGCTATCTCGTACCGCTATTACAGCGCGTTTATCGCCGCCAAAGTTTTGGCGCTGGATGATTCGCGGATAACTCCGGCGCATCAATTCAACGACAAACACAACTTCACGCCGACCAACAAGTATGTGTTGTGGGGGCATCACTTTGCGGCGATCAGCGGACCGGGGCCGTTGATTGGGCCTGTGCTGGCAACGCAGTTCGGATACTTGCCCGGATTGATCTGGCTGGTCATTGGCGTAGTCCTGGGCGGAGCCGTTCACGATTTCATTGTGCTAGTGGCTTCGATGCGCAGCGGCGGCAAGTCTTTGGCGGAAATTGCTCGGCGCGAAATTGATCGCGTTACCGGAACCGTCGCCACCATTGCAATTCTGATCATCCTGATTGTCGCGCTGGCTGGCGTAGGGCTGGCGGTCATCAATGCGCTGGCCGAAAGCCCGTGGGGACTCTTCACAATTGCGATGACCATTCCGATCGCGTTGTTAATGGGAATGTATATGTTCCGCTGGCGCGGCGGAACTGATCGCGCTATCAAAGAAGGCACGATCATCGGCGTCATTCTGCTGATCTTGGCCGTCGTCTTTGGCGAAGTTGTCCAGAATTCTTCGTTCGGCGTTTACTTCAAATACGACAAGACGGCGATCACATTGATGGTTGCGGCGTATGGATTCGTGGCTTCTGTGCTGCCGGTATGGTTGCTGCTGGCTCCGCGCGATTACCTCAGCTCGTATATGAAGCTCGGTTCGATTGCCTTTCTAGCGATTGGAATTTTCGCCGTGATGCCTACATTCAAGATGCCCGCGACCACTGCGTTCATTCACGGCGGTGGCCCGATCATTCCCGGCAAAGTCTTTCCCTTTGTTTTCATCACCATCGCCTGCGGAGCGATTTCCGGCTTTCACGCGCTGATCAGTTCCGGCACGACGCCAAAGCTGATTGACAAGGAAACGCACGCCCGGCCAATCGGTTACGGCGCGATGCTGTGTGAATCCATTGTTGGCGTGATGGCCTTGATCGCGGCCAGTTCGATGTTTCCGCACGATTATTTTCAGATCAACGTGCCGGTCGAAGCCTTCGCCAAAATTGACGGCAGCCTTCGCGCAATGGGCTTCGATCAATCGAATCTGGCAGCGTTGACGCAAGCCGTCGGCGAAACGCAACTGGCCGGGCGAACCGGTGGAGCGGTCAGTCTGGCCGTAGGCATGGCGCAAATCTTTTCGGCGATTCCCGGCATGTCGCACCTGATGAGCTACTGGTATCACTTCGCGATTATGTTCGAAGCTCTGTTCATCCTGACGACAGTGGACGCCGGAACGCGCGTCGCCCGCTTTATGATGCAGGAGATTTTGGGTGGCGTGCATAAGAAATTCAGGCAAACCGATTGGCTGCCCGGAGCCATTCTGGCCAGCGTGTTGGCCGTCGTTCCGTGGACGTACATGATCCTGAAAGGTTCGATTGCTACGATCTGGCCGTTGTTTGGCATGGCGAATCAGATGCTGGCTTGCGTGGCGCTGTGCGTTTGCACGACATTCCTGATCAACAATGGCCGAGCGCGTTACGCCTGGGTGACCATCCTGCCCTTGAGCTTCATCACCGTCATTGAAATGACCGCCGGGTATCAAAACATTGCGAACAATTACTGGCCGAAGGGGCTTTACCTGAACACCAGCATCACGGCTTGCTTGATGGTAGGCTTGGTCATCGTGATTGTTGGTTCAGTTCGCAAATGGCACCGCGTCGCCATCAAAGGCGAACCGCATCAACCGGCAATGATGGCAACGGCAACGGATTGATGTTTGGCTATGGATATACGACTGAGCGCACAACTGACCGCTGCGCACCAAACAGCGATTTTGAAATACCTACGCAGCCCTGGCACATTGTCGCAATCCGAGTGGGTGACAGCTTTGGCTGCATTTGACGCGCTTAGCTCATGCTTAGTGTTGCATGAAGGAAAGAGCCAAACGTTCGCGCAGTTTTATCAGGAGTTCTTTGATCGTCCTTACTCATCGGCGCTAATTACCGAACTGCTTGCACTGGATGATGTCGAAGGCGCAGGCACCCAGTTGGCGGGAAAGATGGGAAAACAAGCCGCTGCCAACCTTACATCGGTCGGACTGCAAGAGCCGATGAATGAGGCGCAGCGTTTGTTGTTGGCTTATTGCCTTTATTGGTGGAATGCATTTGCGAAAGGCTATATCACCGAAATCACCATCTTCCGTGATCTACAACAATCGGGCATTGTGTTTCAGGCGCATGATTTGCGACGATTGACTGAAAGGTATTCGCCAGATGATTTGACGATCTCTGGCTTACGCGGCGACATCAAATCTTCGACTTACTTTCTGCATACGGCGCGTCATTATCCGCTCAAGCACGATTTTTATATTGCCGCGCTCTTCGATTCGAAGTCGCGGCAACGGCGGCGAGTGGTTATCATGCCAGTCGTTGCCTGGGGTAAAATTGATGGCGACACAATGGCAGCGGATCTGGAACAAGCAGCGGCCTTATTGCCGCAACCCGTTGCCGTTACAATCAAAGGACAACGTCTGATTGTCGTCGAATACAATCTGTGGAAAGAAAAAATCCGAGCCTTTCAAAAGCGAGGTGAAACCAATGACTGAGCAAGATACGAATTTGGGCAACCTAACAGCACAGGAATTTGAACAGGTGATGAACCAAGTCGCCACGCCCGATTTCCATGACCTGGCTACCGAAGATTTTTTCACTGCGTTGGCGGCGATTGACGCCGAAACGCCCCACGAGACGCTGGAACTTACAGCCAGCGTATCCAACGGCCAGCTTATCTTCCTGGAACCTGCACCGCTTCATGCACATGGCAACGAAATCCGCTTGGGCGATAAGCGTGTGATTATCAAAATTGTCCCAGAAGTGACGGCGGAAGCTGCTTGATATTCCAAATCAAAATGGAAAAGCAATGATTGATTTTGATGACTGGTTACAAAAGCGCGTGGCTGCGGATGTGGAAGAAGCGGCGGACTTGCTGCGTTTGGCACTGGCCGAAGCAGATGAAGATCCGCGCGGCCTGCTGGTCGTTGCCCAAGCCATTATTGCTGCGCATGTCAGTCTCAATAAAGTGGGTTTAACTGAAGCCGAAACCTTAGCTCTATCAGATGCCCTTGGCAGGTATATCAAAAGGTTGAGCAACTAAGGCAGACAACCTGAGCCTGAGGAACAGGCTGCCATAGACACTTCTGACCACACTATTCTCCATTCATTCGCGAAAAGTGGACGTAACGGTATTTTGTCTAGCCGACTAACTGGCTGTACTGCACAATTCAAGAAACCGCAAATAGGAGCCTTCCGCGGATGAAATTGCCGCGTTTAATCTTTGCAGGGGTATTCCCAACTTGAAGCGGCGTTGAAAGCTGCCTCCGTGGTTCTCAATCTCAACAAGCACTCCATGTAATAGTAGGCCCGGTACGGAGTCGTCTATGAAAGCTTGTCCGCGTTCCCCCAGTTTCATTAGCATAACGCTCTCACTTATGTGAGTGCTACGCATAAAATACCGAATCAATTTCTCAACGTTCTGTAATTCCAAGTCAGGTTGATTGGTCGCTGTTGTAATAAGGCCACTCGTATTCACTGGATGCGCAAAGCTAATTCCTAGCTGTTCCAAGTGAAGTTGGATTCCGCTCGGCTCCCAAATATCCAAACCTCTGTCCATTAGGCAAAGGGTATCGATAGAACAATCTTCAAACCGTACCTGACTAAAAGTTGTGGATTGGTAAACACGCAGTTGACTAAACTTACACTTTACGAATGTGCAATTGGAGAATTCGGACATTTCCAAACTGGTTGAGAAAAAATAACAGTTACTGAAGTTCAAATTTGACAGCTTTCGATCACGAAGAGAATCCTCACCAAATGACATGCCTGGAATCTCTAGCCCCTGGGCGTCTACTTCTCTCAGCAACTGGACGATCAACGCACTACAGTTCTCTTGGGTATACGAAGCCTGCCCATCAAGCGAGCTGATGCTAAGGAGGAACTTCGCAGCTTGAAACCGTTCAAGCATCGGATCGCGTTTGATAGCCCAGATAAAAGCGTGCTGGGCATGCCGCGGAAGTAGCCCCTTTCGTAATGTGTTGAGAACCTCGCTCTTCGCTTTATCATTTAATGACCTGACTTGTTCGGCGATCCCCTCACCCAAAAAGAACAATCGGAACTCTTCGTGGTCAAACTCCACAGCTTGCGCGGCGTTCGGCGAGTGGACTAGCAAAGCATGACCTCGTATTCGTTCTCTAATCTGTTGTGTTTGGAATGCAGTCTTCCGTTTCAGCTCACTAAAATAGTCCGCCACAAATTCCAAATGATCTCGCTTTAGGTAGTCAACACGCGCCTCCCACATTCCTACTGCGACGAGAGACAATAATTCACAGTGTTCATCTACTGTAAGGATTGGCGAAGCAACATCCCCGGAACGATCTATCCACTTTTCATTCGCCTCTCTTTCAATAATGCCGCGCACAAAGACCGAGAAAAAGTCAGGGCCAGACGCATGGATGTGCTCCAAAAAATCATTTAAAGAGGGGCTTTTACTTGCTATATCTACTAGCCGTCGAACTAGCACTGGCCGAGTCAGAAGTGAGTGGTTTACGCCTAAGCGCTCGCTCACACGACCGTAGATTGTGTGAGAATCGCTGATTCCTCGCTTTTCACAGTAGGCCAAAAATTGACGTTGAGTCCATCGCTGAAGTTCAAGCTTTCCAAAACCTACTGAGTAGCTTCTGATTGTTTCGTAAAGCTTCTCCTGCGATTTCAAATTCTCAAATTCGAAGTATGCCTTTCGGGCCGCAATGACAACGGCTCCTTTCGAATCAAGCGCGCCCACGAGTAGCCCCATTGCTGATAGGGCCTCACCAGAACTGCTTTCCACAAACATCTCCTCGAACCCATCAAAGGCAGGAACGATGATACCCATTCTTACCAACGCAAGGAACGAGTTGTAGTAAAGGAAAGGGAAACGATACTTATTTTGGAGCGCGCCAACCGTGATGTCATCAAATCGAAGAAAATGTCTTCCGCCAAGAGCAATTGGGACTAACAGCCAATCAGACTTATGTTCGTTGAAACGTAAAGCCTGCTCACGCGCAAGCTCGTTGATAAGCGATGTCTTTCCTTCGCCTGCGTCACTCGTAATATAGAGTACCGTCGTCTCAAGAGGGCTCCTTTGGTCCAAAGCTTCCAACGTTGTACTCAGTGCATCCACAGTTTGAATCTCTGTGCCCTCCGGTCTAATTTCAAGCGACGCAAGTAGGGTCGCCTCTGGGGATACGAAAAAGTCAATCTTGTTGACGCTTTCTCGTATCCTGGTCGCGAGCAACGGAAGTCTTGCCAATCGCGTGAGTATCCAATTAGTCGCCAGTTGCTGTCCGTTTCCGTCATCGACAAGCACGTCGCCAGATTTGGTTGTGATCGCGGCATCGATTAGTTCACCATTTACTGAGAATACGATCTTCGTTTTGTCGAAGAGCATCTCTGTTCCCGGATCGGCAAAAGTGGCAACGATTGATTTGAAGTCATCGATTTGCATATTTAGAGTTCCATTTCGATAAACCGAGCACCGGCCGCCGGGAAGGAGGCACGTTGACTGCTGGCTTTCGGGTGAATTCTAGCTACCGTAGTTCCACGCAAGAGAGCAGTGCGAATTGGCGGAAGGAAATCATCATCGCCGCTGATAATTACGACGCAATCATAGTTCAAGTTGGTCGCATAAATCAGATCGCATGTAAGCATTGTGTCGACAATTTTTTGCTCATTTCTATATACCAGATCATCTCCTACCCCAATGCAAGTGTGCGTCGGGCACCTTCCAGTTCCTAGTATTTTTTTTACCAAAGGGAGCGGACATGAAGTGTCCAGGCATCCTATCGTAGCGGGCGATTGGACCCTAATATTGCCTGGCCTGCCTTTTTTTCGATAGGTATGGAAAAGGTGATGCGTAGGTTCCTCTAGCAATGCGAAGGCAAGCTCAGCATTTGTCGTAAGCGAAACTATGCGTCTGTCTCTCGGTAATCGGATAATCGTTGGAAATTCATTCTGGATACTAACCGTAAGTTTCTGTGCAAGTTGGCTCATGTCAACTCCCTCATACCACCCGCCATATAAACGAACGTCACATATACCTCGTGTTGCGGATAAATCTATAGGCAACTGAATTAAGGCTGTTGTGACAAGGTTAAGCATTCCTGAAACCTTTTGAATCTCAGGCAGATTATCGTAGTCAATGAAAACTGCAAATCTCATGTCATTACTGCTGAAAGGCCAATCAATCGGGGTGATAAATGCACCGGGCAGATTATACGGCTATATACTTAATGAGAACCAGAGAATAACTTAGATTAAATTCAATCATTCGGTTTATTCTCAATTTACTCTCGTTCTATCGCACTGGCGGATGAATAAGTTGCAAGGAGCACACCAATCTGCCTTTAGCTAAACCGTGGAAGCGTGCATAATGCGCCTATCCATCGAACACAACGTTTTTACTGTAAACCTGACAACTTCGGGAGAAAACAACAATGATCACATTCAAAGTGAACGGGATCGCTCGCAAATTTGACGGCGATCCTGAGATGCCGCTGTTGTGGTATCTGCGCGACGAAGTTGAGTTGACCGGCACCAAATATGGCTGCGGCGAAGGGCTGTGCGGGGCTTGCACGGTTCACGTCAACGGCGCGGCGGTGCGCAGTTGCCAGACTCAGATGCAAAGTTTGGCGGGCAAATCCGTCACCACCATCGAAGGTTTGAGCACAACCGGCACACATCCGGTGCAGCAGGCTTGGAAGCAGGTTAATGCTCCACAGTGCGGATACTGTCAGACCGGGCAGATTATGCAGGCGGCGGCTTTGTTGAAGCAGAAACCGAAGCCGACTGATGCCGACATTGACGCCGCAATGCGGGGCAACATTTGCCGTTGCGGGACCTATCAGCGCATCCGCGAAGCCGTGAAGCTGGCCGCGAATGGCAAGTCGGCGGCTCCTGTTGCGAAGCCAACCGCCGCTCCAAAAGCTGCAAAAGGAGGTGCCGAATAATGA